>NZ_JBGTYY010000015.1:0-48405 GCF_041807705.1 Mannheimia kashgarensis | reverse complement strand
GAGCAGTTACGCCTGCTACAAACAGCTCTATGAGTTTATGTTGTTTGTACTGACTTAGACGACTTTTTCTCATAAGGTTATCTTAACCTAAATGGAAGTTTTAGTCGTTATCTAGGACAGCCCCTATATTAATGATAAAGTTGATATAGTAAAAATTGAAAGAGGATTAAGGCGTTTAAATCTATCCCTCTTTCCAGAAAAAGAATATCTTGAAAGAAAATTTTATATCCTCAAAACAGTTAATCCTGGTACTGGAGGATATATTTTGACCCGAAAAGGTATTACTTTTCTAACTAATAAAGTCAAAGGGATTACTTCAATTGAAATCGATAATTTAATATTCAAACATTATCTCACAGACAAAAACTATACAATTTGGCAAATGCAACCTGCTGTATGTATCCAAGATTGTATACTTTATACCCAACAGAACATACTCTCGGTATTATGTCAGTAGAGCGTGATGAGCGTAGAAAACAATCTAAAAGAAAAAACAATATTTTTATTAGATTACTCAAAGAAATTAAACGCTCTATTGCTAGGCTCAGACTTAAGCTATTTGGAAAAAATTCAACATTCGAGTAAATAAAGAGGAAAAAAATGAATACAGCACAATTTCACCAAGCAGTAGAACAAGTTTGGCAACAAATTGAAGAAAAAATCGATGACGAAGGTTTATCGGTAGATACAGAAATTCAAGGTGCAGTTTGCACTTTAACCTTTGATGACGAATCACAAATCATCATCAACAAGCAAGAAGCGATGTTAGAACTGTGGCTTGCCAGTAAACTTGGTGGCATTCATTTCAAAAACATTGATGGCGAATGGGTTACAGATGAAGGTCGCACCTTTTGGCAACATTTAGAAGAAGCCTTTGCTCGTCACGGCGAAACTATTTCTTTCTAAAATAAACCGCTTGCGGACGCACACACTGCTTCCCTACATATAAAAATAATGAACACCACCGCACTTTCTGTTTTAAATAATGTTTTTGGCTATCAAAAATTCCGAGACGGGCAAGAAGAAGTAATCAATGCCGTATTGGGAAATCGTGATTGCCTTGTAATTATGACAACAGGCGGTGGAAAATCCCTTTGTTATCAAGTGCCTGCTCTCTGTTTAGATGGAATAACCCTTGTTATTTCTCCACTAATTTCGTTAATGAAAGACCAAGTGGATCAACTCATTACCAATGGTATTGAAGCGGCTTATCTCAACTCTACCCAAACACTCGAAGAACAACAGTTTGTTGAGCAAAAAGCCTTATCGGGTAAATTGAAATTGCTTTATCTTTCACCAGAAAAAGTGATGACACAAGGCTTTTTTCACTTTATCTCGCTCTGCAAAATCAGTTTTATTGCGGTTGATGAAGCCCATTGCGTTTCCCAATGGGGACACGATTTTCGCCCTGAATACACCCTACTAGGCGGATTACGGAACACTTTCCCCAATGTACCGTTAATGGCACTAACCGCCACAGCCGATCCAACTACACGAGCCGATATTCTTCACCATTTACGCTTAAATGATCCTCATATCTATTTAGGCAGTTTCGATCGCCCGAATATTCGCTACACGGTACAAGAAAAATTTAAACCGCTTGAACAGTTGCTGAAATTCATCAATAAACAGCAAGGCAAAAGTGGCATTATTTATTGCAATAGCCGAAAAAAAGTGGAAGAAATCACCGAAAAATTGGCTTCGAGAAATGTTAGTGTGTTGGGCTATCACGCGGGAATGAGCATTGAACAGCGAGAATTTGTACAAAATGCGTTTCAGCGAGATGATATTCAAATTGTAGTCGCAACCATTGCTTTCGGTATGGGAATTAATAAATCTAACGTGCGTTTTGTGGTGCATTTTGATTTGCCTCGCTCTATCGAATCTTACTACCAAGAAACAGGACGAGCTGGGCGTGATGATCTCCCATCCGAAGCGGTGCTTTTCTACGATCCGAGCGATTATGGCTGGCTACAAAAAATCCTTTTAGAAGAACCCGAAAGCGAACAAAGAGATATTAAACAGCATAAATTACAGGCTATCGGCGAATTCGCAGAATCGCAAACTTGTCGCCGTTTAGTCTTGCTCAATTACTTTGGCGAACATAAGCAAGAAGACTGCAAAAACTGTGATATTTGCTTAGATCCGCCGCAAAAATATGATGGCTTACTTGATGCCCAAAAAGTGATGTCGGTCATTTACCGTACAGGGCAAATTTTCGGTCAGCACCATATTATTGCTGTGCTGCGTGGAATGAATAATTTGAAAATTCGTGAACATAATCACGACCAACTTTCGGTTTACGGTATTGGGAAAGAACAGAGCCAGCACTATTGGCAAAATGTGGTAAGGCAACTCATTCATTTAGGCTTAATTTATCAAAATATTGCTAATCATTCAGCTCTTCAATTAACCGAAAGTGCAAGGCCTTTTTTGCGTGGCGAGAAACCGCTACAGCTCGCATTGCCACGCTTGGGGATTTCAGCCACGGCATTTGTACAAAGACAAGCCAGCCAGCGTTATGATAAAGATCTCTTCGCTCGCCTCCGCTTTCTTCGTAAACAGATTGCCGATAAGGAAAATATTCCACCTTATATCGTCTTCAATGATGCAACACTACAGGAAATGGCGGAGTTCTTGCCAACTTCAAAAGTAGAAATGCTCGAAATTAACGGTGTGGGCGAGCGAAAATTTGAACGATTTGGCCAAGCATTTATGACATTAATCAAAGAACATCAAAATAACCGAAAATAGGGAGCGAAATACGGGTTTATTATTGCATAAGCATTGAAAATCCTATAAAATCCGCACGTTTATCTGTTTTTTATACAACGAAAACAGACACTATAAAAATATTTAACCGCTTACAAGCGGTCTTATTTAACCAAAAATTTACTACTAGAAGGAATAAGGCTATTAAACCTGTAAAACGTGTTCAAACAAATCGCGCCCACCGTCTTAATGAAGAAATCCGTGGTGTGAAGGAAGTTCGCTTAACTGATGAAAATGGCGAACAAGTTGGTATCGTATCGCTTCAAGACGCATTAAACCGTGCTGAAGAAGCTGAATTAGATTTAGTGGAAATCAGCCCAAATGCTGAGCCACCTGTTTGTCGCATTATGAACTACGGTAAGTTCATCTACGAAAAAGAAAAAGCGGCAAAAGAGCAAAAGAAAAAGCAAAAAGTCGTACAAGTGAAGGAAATCAAATTCCGCCCAGGTACAGATGAAGGTGACTACCAAGTTAAATTACGTAGCATTATCCGCTTCTTAGAAGATGGCGACAAAGTAAAAATTACTATTCGCTTCCGTGGACGTGAAATGGCTCACCAAGAAATCGGTATGGACGTTTTAGAGCGTGTTAAAGCGGATACGGCTGAAATTGCAGCGGTTGAATCTGCACCGGGAAAATTGGAAGGTCGCCAAGTTGTAATGGTAATCGCACCGAAGAAAAAATAATTCACTTGCAAAAAGCGAGCTTATTCTGTAGAATTCGCTCGTTTTTCGTGAGAGAAACAGAAGCAGACAGGCACACTCAGCAGCCTGAGCTGCTTTTTTAGATTGCAATGCAAATTGCATAGGACGGTAATAAGTGCTCACAAGTGATTATCGTAGGGGCAAATTACAATTTGCCCTTAGAATGAGAAATCCGCCTATTACCAATATTTAACCAAAAACAATGCGGAGTTTTTTAACAATGCCTAAAATTAAAACTGTACGTGGTGCTGCTAAGCGTTTCAAAAAAACAGCTTCTGGCGGTTTCAAACGTAAACAATCTCACTTACGTCACATTTTGACTAAGAAAACCACTAAACGTAAACGTCACTTACGTCACAAATCAATGGTAGCGAAAGCAGACCAAGTTTTAGTAGTAGCGTGTTTACCATACGCATAAGGCCTAAGGCTGCGTTAAAAACACAAACGTACGAATAGTAATTCTTAGGGGCGATAATTCGTCCATCAAATCAAAATAGACAATTTAGGAGATTAAATAATGGCTCGTGTAAAACGTGGTGTTATTGCAAGAGCACGCCATAAGAAAGTTCTTAAGGCTGCTAAAGGTTATTATGGTGCGCGTTCACGCGTTTATCGCGTTGCGTTCCAAGCTGTAATTAAAGCTGGTCAATATGCTTACCGTGACCGTCGTCAGCGTAAACGTCAATTCCGTCAATTATGGATTGCTCGTATCAATGCTGCAGCACGTCAAAACGGTTTATCTTACAGCAAATTCATCAACGGCTTGAAAAAAGCTTCTGTTGAAATCGATCGTAAGATTTTAGCTGACATCGCTGTATTCGATAAAGTTGCTTTCGCAGCTTTAGTTGAAAAAGCGAAATCTGCTCTTTAATTTTAAAGAATAGAGATTAGGACGCCAACAGGCGTCCTTTTTTATAGGTAAATTTTGGGATTGCGCAGAATTAAATTGCAAACAAGCGGTCAAAAAAGGGAATAATTTTACAAAAGGATTACGATATGAAAAAACTAATACTATTGGTTTCATCTGTTGCGATTACTGCTTGCTCTACGCCTGTTCAGCAAAGCACTGTGCCAATGGATATGCAGGCCGTTCACGATTATCAGCAACGTATATTAACCAAACAAACGGTTGATAAAAACGCTCAACCAGGCAATGAGGCATTGAACCAAAGCGATAGACGCTCAAAAAGCACGGCTTCGCCTATTCGCCCTGTGATTTATCCAAGCATTGGTGTGGGTTATCATCACGGCTAGCGTCATCGATATTGGTAATTTCAAAAGAAGGGGCTATTTGAATAGCCCTTATCGTTATAAGCTGATCTCTAACTTATCATAAGCTCGACGTACTTTTTCCAATGCTTTATCCGTATTCTCATCACGGGCTAAAACCACGCCTAAACGGCGGCGTCCGTTCACTTCCCCTTTACCAAATAAGCGAAGCTGAGTGCCTATTTCTTCCAGCACTTTGTCTAGATTTCCAAAGCGAACATTATCAGATTTGCCTTCAACAACAATGGCTTTAGAGGCTGCCGGGCTAATAGTATAAATTTCAGGAATAGGTAAGCCTAAAATCGCTCGAGCGTGTAAGGCAAATTGTGAAAGCTCTTGTGATGCCATTGTTACCATTCCTGTATCGTGCGGACGTGGCGATACTTCATTAAAAATAATCTCATCGCCGCATACAAAAAGCTCTACACCGAAAATACCTCTGCCACCTAATGCCGAGGTAATTTTTCCTGCTGCTTCTTGAGCTTTTCTCAAGGCAATTTCAGACATCTGTTGTGGTTGCCAAGATTCACGATAATCGCCATCAATTTGAATATGACCGATAGGGGCTAAAAATGAAGTACCATTAATATGGCGAACGGTAAGTTGCGTAATTTCATAATCAAACTGGATAAAACCTTCTACAATCACTCTACCGCCACTGGCACGCCCGCCCTCTTGTGAATATTCCCAGGCTCTTTGGATATCAGCTTCTGATTTGATAACCGATTGCCCGTGCCCTGAAGAGGACATAATTGGCTTAACCACACAAGGAATGCCTATCTCACGAATGGCTTGTTGGAATTGTATATAATCATCAACAAAACGATAAGGTGAGGTTTTCAGTCCTAATTCCTCTGCTGCTAAGCGGCGAATGCCTTCACGGTTCATTGCTAATTTAGTCGCTTTTGCTGTTGGCACAACATTGTAGCCTTCATTTTCTAATTCAACGAGTATATCAGTTGCAATTGCTTCAACTTCAGGCACAATAAAATCTGGCTTTTCTCTTTCAACCAACTCTCTCAATGCTTTACCATCTAGCATAGAAATAGTATAAGCTCGATGAGCAACTTGTTGAGCAGGTGCGTTTTCGTAGCGATCAACTGCTATAACTTCTACCCCTAAACGCTGTAGCTCAATCACAACCTCTTTACCTAACTCGCCCGACCCTAACATCATAACCTTAGTTGCACTCTTTCTTAACGGCGTTCCAATTGTAGTCATACTTCCTCCAAAACCAAAAAGCAAACGTTTTCGTTGATGAATTATACTTTAAACCGCTCTAAATAAATAGAAATAGCTGCTAATAACTTAGCTAAAATTATTCAAAATTTTTATAACAAATGCTTGCGTTTAAACGTTGGCTTTTCCAACTGCTCTGAAGGAGCGAGTAAAAATAATCGCTTGCTGCCAGAAAATCCCTAGTCAATTTAATGCAAAATCGCTATACTTTATCGCCCTAAAATTTAGGGAAATAGCTTCTTCCTTAGAAGTAAATAAAAACATTGCCACAGCTTTTGTGGCGTAACAATACAATAGAGGTTTTCAATGTCAGCTCCAAATTTAGGAACTAACCCGGCTCCGCTCGGTTTATGCGGTTTTGCACTAACGACTTTTTTATTAAGTCTAATTAATAACGGTACATTTAGCGGCGATAATGTTGGCTTAGTATTAGCGATGGGATTTGCATTTGGCGGCACAGCTCAAATGATTGCAGGTATGTTTGAATTTGCTAAAGGTAATACTTTTGGTTTTACTGCATTTACTAGCTACGGCGCGTTCTGGTGGTCTTTTGCGTTATTTAAAGTATTCTTTGCATCAACTGTATCGCCTGAATTTATCGGTTGGTACTTGATGGCTTGGGGAACATTTACCTTAATGATGTTCATCGGCACATTGGCAAAAGCTCGTGCATTACAGGCAATTTTCTTCTTCTTAACTATTACTTTCTATTTATTAGCGGCTGGCGATTTTACTCACAACAGCACTATTACTAATATCGGCGGTAACTTTGGCTTAATTACGGCATTCTGTGCATTCTATTTAGCCGCAGCAGATATTATTAATGAAAGTTTTGGCAGAACGATTTTACCGATCGGCGAACCAAAATAATTTAAGTAATAACAAAAAGGCTGAATGAGATAAACATTCAGCCTTTTAATTTGCAAAGTAGTCGAGAAAAACGACCGTTTGTTAGCTCTCTTTTTCTACTTTTTCACTTTGCACTTCAACTTTCTCTACATCAACTTTTGCCATTGCACCTTGAATGGTTTGTTGCACTTCAATAGAAATTAAGCTTCTTAACAATGCTTCGGTTTCTTGCACTTTGTTGAGTACTAAATTATCTTCGCTATCAAAGTAGCCCTGCTCTTTCAAACTATTGGTAAATGTTGAGAAAATGGCTTTGTCAAAAAACTCAGGGGCATTAATCCCGTGTAATACCGACAAACGCTGCGCCACCGAACTACTCTCTTTCTCCAATGCAACACGGCTAATATCTGGTTGTTCAAGCAATAAACTTAAACTGATGTAGTAACGCTGTAAAATCTCACGCACGCCAGCCGAATGAAGTTGCAATGTACGAATATGCGGGCGGTTAATCATCAGCATGTCACTTTCATTTTTAATGACACCTTGACGAGCAAATTCATTAATGATCGCATCAACCTGTTCTGCTACTTCTTTTTGCTTAAAGTGCAAGAATAACTCTGCTTGCAAGAATGGATAAATTCGATTAACCGATTGAATAACCAAATCTTTTGAAATCGCCTCGTGGTGCAACACAATGCTTGCCACTAACGAAGGCAGCACAAATAAATGCTGCACATTATTGCGATAGTAAGTCATTAATACTGCTGATTCACGCTCTAAACGAATTAGCTCGCCAAAATTATCTTTTTCGATCATTACACCAGAGCGAGGTAATTGGATAACGTGATTGAGCATTTCTTCCGCACTTTCTTCGGGCATTGTCATATCTTTAGAATAAGGCACCGTGCGGAATAATTGAACGTAACTTTCAAGCTGTTCGATAAGCTGCTCACGAGATAACGCTCGCTGACGTGAAGCCAATAATGCCGAGCCGACTAAATTCTTCGCATTTACCGCCGCGGCCTTATTGATGTTTACCATTACCTGATGAGAAATTTGATCTACCGCCTCATTCAACCATTTAGGGCGAGTATCGCCCGATTGCTCTTTCCATTCAGAGAAGTATTGGTTTAGGTAATTGTTTACCTGAATTGGCTCGCCGAAATTCACATAGCCTTGACCTAAATTTTTCAGCTTTTTAAGCACTCTTAGCACAAGCCCTGCATTTTCTTTCTCTTTAGCAGCCCCCCGCAACTCTTTGGCATAAGTATCTACCTCAAGAACGTGTTCATAGCCAATATATACTGGCACAATACTTAGTGGACGATTTAAGCCACGTTGAAGAGCTTGTAACGTCATCGACATCATACCTGTTTTAGGCTCTAACAAACGCCCTGTACGAGAGCGTCCGCCCTCAATAAAATACTCCACCGAATAACCACGATAGAATAACTCCGCCAAATATTCACGGAAAATCGTCGAATATAAGCGGTTGCCTTTAAAAGTACGACGAATGAAAAATGCTCCCCAACTACGGAAAATCGGACCTGCAGGCCAGAAATTCAGGTTAATCCCCGCTGCAATATGCGGTGGCACAACACCGTGATGGTAAAGCAGATAAGATAAAAGCAAATAATCCATATGGCTACGATGGCACGGCACATAGACAATTTCGTGTCCTTCTAAGGCGAGCTTACGAACACGATCTGCATTTTGCACATTAATGCCTTGATATAACTTATTCCAAAGCCAACTTAATACACGATCTGCAACCCGTAAACTCTCGTGTTTTACATCAGCCGCAATTTCATTAATGATTTTTTCTGCTTCTTTGCGTGCTTTTTCAGGAGATGACTTTTTCGCTTCTTCAGCAATAGCGGCTTGAATAACCTCTGAATTGAGAATTTTATTAAACATCGCATCACGATTGGGCAAACGGGGGCCCATCGCAGAATAGCGCAATTTCGCAAAGTGCATTTTTGCCACACGAGCAATTTTTTGCGCAATTTTTTCATCTGTACCGTGTTCAGTGACCATATAACGTAGCGATACTGCCGGAGAAAAGCGGACAAAATTATCTCGCCCAAACCAAACCATTGACATAAAACGTTGGAATGAGGTTAAAACTTGTAAATGATGAGAATTTTCTTTGCCTGGAGCTCGCCCCCATAACACCGAAACAGGCACAAGCTGAACATCTAGCTCCGCTTTTTCACTATGCAAGTCTAAATAGCGATAAAAAATTGACTCAGTTTCACTTTTTGCCCCTTTTGATTTAAAAAAGCGCCTGCCTTCATCTAAAAAGACGAAGCGAGGTAAAGAATGCCCATCAATCACATTATCTTGCAATGGATTAGGCAAATTTAATGCCAAACAGTTTTTTTGCAAAATCAGTAAATCGGTTTGCGAAGTATAAGGCAATACATAAACGATAGGCTGATCTAAGTTCAAATCTAATTCGTTTACAGGATCAGTGGGAATCGCACGGGATTTTACCAAAAGTGAAAGTGGTAAATTGAGAAAAGCACGATAGAAATTTAATAAGCCAGACATATCAATACCCTTTAGAATTGTTATTTTTGGAGGTCTAACCTCTGATTTACAATCATTCTACCATAGTTTTTTCTATAATTTTGTGAAATTATTAGTTACAAAACAAAAAATACTGTATATACTATCAATATTTTCTGTATATAAAGACAGTGAGGTTCACCCCAAATGCGTAAACATTTAACGGCTCGTCAGCAAGAAATTTTTGATTTTGTAAAAAAACATATTGAAACCACGGGTATGCCTCCCACTCGTGTAGAAATTGCACGAGAAATCGGTTTTAAATCGCCTAATGCCGCAGAGGAACATCTAAAAGCCTTAGCCCGTAAAGGTTATATTGAAATGCTTTCAGGTACTTCTCGTGGTATTCGTATTTTAGTGGAAGACGAAAACGAGGCCGCCAATGATGAAGATGAAGGCTTACCATTAATCGGTAAAGTAGCGGCAGGCACGCCAATTCTAGCGATTGAACACGTTGAAAATCATTATCCTGTTAATGGGGCGATGTTTAATCCAACTGCTGATTATTTGCTCAAAGTAAATGGTAATTCAATGGAGAAAATCGGCATTTTAGATGGCGATTTATTGGCGGTTCATAAGACAAACACAGCCCGTAACGGTCAAGTTGTTGTTGCCCGTGTGAATGATGAAGTAACGGTAAAACGTTTAGAGAAAAAGGGCGAATTAATTTATTTGCACCCTGAAAATGATGAATTAAAGCCAATTATTGTTAATCCAAGCCAAGAATATATTGAGATTGAAGGAATTGCCGTTGGCGTTATTCGCAGTAATGCGTGGATGTAATATTATAGAGGTGAAATAGAGGCGAAATATTTTTCGCCCTATCCCATAATGCTAATTACAAAATAATGCTAATTGCAAAAAATCATTAAAAAATGACCGCTTGTCTATTAAATTCTCTATGAGTGATTACTCCCTTGCCAGCTTTCCTCACACTGAACAAGCACTGCTTGCCAAAGCACAATGGCTGGCAGGTTTTACCTTAGGTGAAATTGCGGAAATGTTGAAGATTCCTGTTCCACCTGATTTAAAACGAGATAAAGGCTGGGTAGGAACACTGATTGAAACCGCACTCGGAGCAAAAGCAGGCAGTAAAGCAGAGCAAGATTTTGCCCATTTAGGCATTGAGCTTAAAACGATTCCTATTAATCAAAAAGGTTTGCCACTCGAAACCACTTTTGTGTGTCTTGCTCCACTTACTCAAAACAATGGCATTACTTGGGAAAGCTCCCACGTTAAACATAAACTCTCTCGGGTGTTATGGATCCCCATTGAGGGTGAACGTACAATTCCACTTTATCAACGCCATATTGGGCAAGCGATTTTATGGTCGCCTACCGCTGAACAAGAATGCCAATTAAAACGTGATTGGGAAGAGTTGATGGAAATGATTGTGTTAGGCAAGCTCCACGAAATCAATGCCAAGCACGGCGAAGTGTTACAACTTAGACCCAAAGGAAGAAATAATCGCTCTGTAACCGTTGCTATTAATGCTGATGGCGAACGCGTTCAATCACTGCCTTTAGGTTTTTATTTACGAAAACAATTCACAGCGGAAATTTTACAAAACTTTTTACATTCCCCTATTTAAATTTATACTCATTATCTATATGCTCCTGTCCTCTATCTGATAGTTAAAACCCATTAATCCACTCTTTTTAAAAGGATATTCTTATGTTTGATTGGATTACCAATCCTGAAGCTTGGATAGCACTTGTTACGCTAACCGGGCTTGAAATTGTACTCGGTATTGATAACATCATTGTTATCAGTATTTTAGTTTCCCGCCTGCCAATTGAACAACGTCAATCTGCTCGTATTATTGGTTTAGCGCTTGCAATGGGAACGCGTATTCTCCTCCTTCTTTCACTTGCGTGGATGATGAAATTGGTAAATCCGCTTTTCCATATAGCAGGAAATGCGATTTCCGGTAGGGATTTAATTCTCTTGTTAGGCGGATTATTCCTGATTGTAAAAAGTTCAATGGAATTAAAAGAATCTATTGCTGCCGATTCACATAAAGAAGAGTCAAACTCCGTGAAAAAAGCAAGTTTTATGATGATTCTTACCCAAATTGCAATTTTTGATGTGGTATTCTCTCTCGATTCAGTAATTACCGCTGTCGCAATAGCAAACGATATTCCTGTCATGGTGATCGCCATTATGATTGCTGTGGCTGTAATGATGATGGCAGCAAAAACGATTGGTGATTTTGTGGATAACAACCCAACAATTAAAAACCTTGCTTTAGCGTTTTTAATTTTAATTGGTGTGGTGTTGGTTGGCGAAGCCTTTGATGTGCATATTCCTAAAACCGCTGTTTATACTGCAATGGGCTTCTCTGTGTTGGTTGAAATGCTTAATATCAAAATGCGTCGTAATCAAATGAAAGTACAACAAATTTAATTACTTCGCAATTCGTTAGCCCTTGATGAAAATCAGGGGCTTTTTAATGTACAATATTCTTCACATTTAATTTACCATATTCAAAATTATGGTAGGGACAGGTCCTGTGCCTGTCCGCAATCTACCTTTTTATATATTGGGCGGGCACAGGACCCGCCCCTACAATTAGAATTTTATGTTACTTATTGATATTAAAGACAAAGAACTCACTCAAGAAGAAGTGGAAATGCTAGAACACCCTCTGGTTTCTGGCTTAATTCTCTTCACTCGTAATTTTTATGATAAAGAACAAGTTCAAGCTCTCGTGAAAGATATTCGCCAACGTGTGAAAAAGCCATTATTGATCACCGTTGATCAAGAAGGTGGGCGAGTGCAACGTTTCCGTGAAGGTTTTACCAAATTACCTGCAATGCAATCTTTTAATCAACTGGCTCAAACACCAGAGCAAGCAAAACAATTAGCGAAAGAAACAGGCTGGTTGATGGCAGCTGAAATGTTTGCCTTAGACATTGATTTAAGCTTTGCTCCTGTTTTAGATTTAGGGCACGAGTGTAAAGCGATTGGCGATCGTTCATTCGGGCAAGATCCAAACACTATTTTGCCGATTGCCGAAGCCTTTATTGACGGTATGCTTGAGGTGGGAATGGCAACCACAGGTAAACATTTTCCTGGACACGGACACGTTTTAGCCGATTCACATTTAGAAACCCCTTTTGATGACAGAGCAAAAGAAATTATTTTTAACCACGATATTCAGCCATTTAAACAGCTAATTAGCAAAGGCAAGCTCTCCGCCATTATGCCTGCTCACGTTGTTTACACTCAATGCGATAGCCAGCCTGCCAGCGGTTCGGCTTACTGGCTCAAAGAGGTGTTACGCAAACAACTCAATTTTAACGGCATGATTTTCTCTGATGATTTAGGAATGAAAGGGGCTGGTTTTATGGGCGACTTTGTTGAGCGTTCAGAAAAAGCCATTCAAGCAGGTTGCGATTTACTGCTACTCTGCAACGAGCCAGAGGGCGTTGTTCAAGTATTAGATGGCTTGAAATATCAGCCAAACCAAGCTCAAAAAGAGCGTCATTTATCATTAATGAAACGCAGAACGGTAACTTGGCGTGAGTTAGAAAACAGCACACGTTATCAACAGGCTCAAGCAGAGCTAACTGCTCTTCAAAATAACTGGTTAGAGTGGAAAGAAGCCAATGCCTAATCAGCTAAACTGTGTACATTTTGAGCGTGGCGATTGCACCTCTTGCCAATGGCTTGCAACGCCTTATCAAAACCAACTAGCAGATAAAGAATCCGATCTCAAGCGGTTGATTTTGCAGTTTATTTTGCAAAATAAAACGGAAATCTTACCGCTTGTAAGCTCCCCTATTTCTCATTTTCGCAACAAAGCTAAAATGGTGGTATCAGGTAGTGTGGAACGTCCAATTCTAGGCATTTTAAAAGATCAAAACGATCCGCAAAGTGGCGTAGATTTAACCGACTGCCCGCTCTACCCCACTTCGTTTTATCACTTATTTCCAATTCTTAAAGATTTTATCGGGAGAGCAGGCTTAGTGCCTTATAACATCGCTAAGAAAAAAGGCGAGCTGAAATATATTCTGATTACCGAAAGCCAATTTAATCAATCACTTATGGTTCGCTTTGTAGTAAGAAGTGAAGCAAAACGAGCGTTGGTGGAAAGAGAGTTACCTAAGTTACTGGAAAAGCTACCCCAAAATTCGGTAGTTAGCCTGAATATTCAGCCACAACACGCCGCTGTATTAGAGGGCGAAGCCGAGATTTTTCTCACCGAACATAACGTGATTGAAGAGCATTTTAACGGCATACCGTTATTTATTCGTCCGCAAGGCTTTTTCCAAACTAACCCTGTTGTTGCAAGCCAGCTTTACTTGACCGCTCAACAATGGATTGAACACTTACCAATCCAAAAATGCTGGGATCTCTTCTGTGGTGTAGGCGGTTTTGGATTGCATTGTGCTAAAGCATTACAAGATAAAGGGGTTGATGTGGAATTAACAGGCATTGAAATTTCCGCTTCTGCCATTGCCAGTGCAACAAAATCAGCGGAAAAATTAGGTTTAGAGAAAGTAACATTTGCTTCACTCGATTCCGCTCAATTTGCGTTAAATGAAGCAGGCTCAACGCCTGATTTAGTAATTGTCAATCCGCCTCGCAGAGGCATTGGCAAACCGTTAGCTGAATTTTTAAATGAATTGGGTTCGCCTTATCTTATTTATTCAAGCTGCAATGCTCAATCTATGGCGAAAGATTTTGAAGCCTTAACCAATTATGAGCTTAGAAAAGTACAGTTGTTTGATATGTTCCCCCATACTTCACATTATGAAACATTGACGTTTTTAATCAAAAAATAAGCATACAAGCGGGCAAATTTTTGCCGTTTTTTGCAAATGTTGTTATAATCGCCAACCGAATATAGTCTTTTGTTCACAGAAGTAATCTGTGATTACTCTTTGAAAAGATAAAGCAGGAATCGCTTTACTATATACCTATTTCTTTTTTTCTATTAACTCTCAAATTAGAGGAACTCAACAATGGCTAAAATTGTTAAAGTAATCGGTCGTGAAATTATCGACTCTCGTGGTAACCCAACAGTAGAAGCAGAAGTTCACTTAGAAGGTGGCTTTGTAGGTTTAGCAGCTGCTCCATCAGGTGCTTCTACAGGTTCTCGTGAAGCATTAGAGTTACGCGATGGTGATAAATCACGTTTCTTAGGTAAAGGTGTATTAAAAGCGGTTTCTGCAGTAAACAACGAAATTGCTAAAGCATTAGAAGGCAAAGAAGGTACAGCACAAGCTGAAATCGACCAAATTATGATCGATTTAGATGGTACAGAAAACAAATCTAAATTCGGTGCAAACGCAATCTTAGCCGTTTCTTTAGCAACAGCTAAAGCAGCAGCAGCATCAAAAGGTTTACCACTTTACGCATACATTGCAGAATTAAACGGCACGCCGGGCGTTTACTCAATGCCATTACCAATGATGAATATCATCAACGGTGGTGAACACGCAGACAACAACGTTGATATTCAAGAATTTATGATTCAACCAGTTGGTGCAAAAACCTTAAAAGAAGCATTACGTATTGGTGCAGAAGTGTTCCACAATCTTGCGAAAGTATTAAAAGCGAAAGGTTTAAACACTGCAGTTGGTGATGAAGGTGGTTTCGCACCAAATCTTGCGTCAAACGCAGACGCTTTAGCGTGTATCAAAGAAGCGGTTGAAAAAGCAGGTTATGAGTTAGGTAAAGATGTTACTTTAGCGATGGACTGTGCATCTTCAGAATTCTACGACAAAGAACGTAATGTGTACGATATGAAAGGCGAAGGTAAAACTTTCACTTCACAAGAATTCACTCACTACTTAGAAGGTTTATGCAAAGAGTACCCAATCGTGTCTATCGAAGATGGTCAAGATGAGTCAGACTGGGAAGGTTTCGCATACCAAACTAAAGTATTAGGCGACAAAGTTCAATTAGTAGGTGACGATTTATTCGTTACTAATACTAAGATCTTAGCTCGTGGTATCGAAAACGGTATCGCAAACTCTATCTTAATCAAATTCAACCAAATTGGTTCATTAACTGAAACTTTAGCAGCAATCAAAATGGCTAAAGACGCAGGTTACACAGCGGTTATCTCTCACCGCAGCGGCGAAACCGAAGATGCAACCATTGCAGATTTAGCAGTAGGTACAGCAGCAGGTCAAATCAAAACTGGTTCTATGAGCCGTTCAGACCGTGTTGCGAAATACAACCAATTAATCCGTATCGAAGAAGCATTAGAGCGTGCTGGCACACCAGCTCCTTTCAATGGTCGTAAAGAGATTAAAGGTCAAGCATAATTGCTGATTAAACTTCAAATGCCACTGAGAAATCGGTGGCATTTTGCTTATAAGGATAATGTAATGCTCTACTCTGTTTTAACCGACCACATTTTACTAAACGAATCTTATCGTAATGGTGCTCACTCCACTCAGCACGAACATTTAGTCGTGATGTTTGAAATTGATGGCGAAACGGGCTATTTCTATGCAATGGATTTACACCAAAGCGAGCAACCTGTAGTAGATAGTTTGTTTGTCTTTAGCGTAAGTGATATTGAACAGAACTCGCTACACGAGCCTCGCCGATTAGAAATTTGTTGGAGTGAAGATGGCTACCAAGCCTTTTTATTGATTAACGGCTATCCACACGCCGTATTTGATTTCCACCAATTTGTTGGCTATAACCGCACTAAATACCCACAGCCAGAGCTTGGAAGTATGTGGGTACATAAAGAAACCACCAATGAATTGGTGGAGAAATGGTTGGGTTAAATAAATAAGGGCAAATTTAAAACTTGCCCTTATTTATCTGTATTATTTTTCAAGGATCTCTTTAAATACTCCAATCCCTTTTACGCCTAGTGCTGTGGCTAAGCCAACAAAATCCGCTCCTACCGATTTCATACGGTCGAAACCCGCTTTGTCATTTACGCCACCAACCCCAATGATTTGAAGATGTTTAAGTTTAGGCTCTTGATCTAACATTTGGCGAAGCGTGTAAACATTCCCCAGCGAAAGGGCGTGAATTGCCGTACCTGCCATACCACCAACGCCTGTTCCCAGCTCTGAATTTAATACCGCTTTGCCATTTTGTAACACAAGTGATGAGCCAAGCGTATTGGTTGAAGTAATAAAGGCGATTGGTAAATTTTTGCCATTTTCGACCGCTTGTAATAGCCCTTTAATCAACTCATCATACTGATTTTGATAGGTAAAAGGTGGAGTTTTAATGCCGATTGGTAATGCATTCTCTCCTTGATTGAGCTTTTTCAATGCAGTTTGTAAAGCGTGTAAATAGTGAGATAACTCCTCAGCAGAATATGCCGGTGAAATCTCTCCCGGAATATTTGGGCAAGAGATATTAATTTCCATCGCTAACGGCATTTTCACTTCAGCTTGGAATGTGACAATTTTCTCATAACACTCCCCCACTTCTTCAGGCGAGCCAAATACAGAAATGATAAATGGTTTGCTTGACGGTGCAGCAAGTTCATTTGAAATCGTACGCACGAAGCTAATGGTGGTATCTAAATTATTCGGACTTAAGCCAATGGTATTTAAGCTCGCTGTTTGTAAGCTACTTGCATCTTGCGTATTTACGCTTGCGGTTTTCTGAGCGGTTGAATCAAACAGCACATATTGATTCTTCGACCAATCGTGCGGGTAAGGTTGTGGCATTGAGGTACGAGTGGTTACCGCCCCCGTGTATTCACAGGCATAAAGCTCACGCAAGTTTTCTAATTCTGAACACCAAGGACAAGGGGTATTAAGAAGCGGTGGGTTGAATATTAATTTTTGCATAGATTATTCCTTATTTATGATTTTTAGTAAAAAGGACGCATTAGCGTCCTTTCCGATTAGTGAGTTGCGTTTTTTTCTTTTGGTAATACAATGTTTAATAAAATGGCAACTAAAGCACACAAGCTGATCCCTCTCAATGAAAATTCGCCGATGTTGATTAACATACCACCGATACCGAATGTCATTACCACAGAAGCGATACAAAGGTTGCGAGGAATGCTTAAATCCACTTTAGCTTTGATTAAGGTGTTGATACCTACCACAGCAACGGCACCGAAGAGTAACATCATAATACCGCCCATCACAAAGGTTGGGATAGTCGATAAGAATGCGCCGATTTTACCGCAGAATGAGAAGCCGATTGCCCATACCGCTGCCCAAGTCATAATTTTCGGGTTGAAGTTTTTAGTGAGCATTACCGCCCCCGTTACTTCTGAGTAAGTAGTATTTGGTGGGCCACCTAATGCCGCTGCTGCTGAGGTTGCTAAACCATCACCAAGAAGCGTGCGGTGTAAACCCGGTTTTTTCATAAAATCTTTACCTGCTACTTGGCTGATTGCCATTACATCGCCTAAGTGTTCAACGGCAGGAGCAAGAGCGATTGGGAGCAAGTAAAGAATAGCGTCTAATTGGAATTCAGGGGCAGAAACATTTGGTAAGCTAAACCAAGGAGCTTCAATTACTTTCGTGAAATCAATTAATCCCATAAAAATAGATAAGAGGTAGCCAACTGTTAAACCGGCCAAAATTGGCACTAATTTTAATAAGCCTTTCGCAAAAACAGCTACAATAAGTGTTGTTACCAATGTCGTCATTGAAACCACAATAGCAGTATTATATGCAATATTTGCTGATTTACCTGTTGCCATATCTACCGCCACAGGAGCAAGACCCAAGCCGATTACCATAATCACTGGGCCAATAACAATCGGTGGGAAATAGCGATGTAAGATTTCAACACCTTTTGCTTTAACCAAAGCTGATAATGCCATATAGATGAACCCTGAACAGAGTAATGCCCCCATTGTGACAGGAATACCCCATTGTTGAACACCAAATTGGATTGGAGCGATAAAGGCGAAAGAAGATGCGAGGAAAACAGGAATTTGACGTTTAGTGCAAACTTGGAAAATTAGCGTACCGACACCGGCGGTAAGAAGGGCAACATTAGGATCTAAACCGGTAATTAGCGGAACTAGTACCAACGCCCCAAATGCAACAAATAGCATTTGTAGCCCAATAAACGCCTGTTTTGGCGTACTAATATTTTCTGTGGTCATTTTTTTACTCTCTTTGTGTGATTACGATGTAACTCTTGCCGTTACTCAAATGAAAGCGACTGCTACAAAATGATTTCGCAAACGTTTGCGAATTTTAGGTAAAATTTTTTTGCCGATTTGACGGCAAATAAAATTTCTAGGGCTTCCACTAATAGAAAAGCCTTGAATTTTCATTCAAGGCTTAGGTTTAATTTTTAAACGGGCAGAATAATATAGTGTTCTTGCACCAATGTCAAACAGAAAATTTAGGATTTTATACTTTTACCAGCCTAATGCTCGGTTAGCGATAAAATCCCTCGCTATTTTTGAATGTGAAACGGCAAATAAACCTAAATTCCGCATAACCTGAATAGATAAAATTTCGCAAGAAAAAATAGAAATCAGACCGCTTGTCGCATTAATGATCCGCTCTTGATCTTGCTTTCGCTCTTGCTCAAACGCAGCTAATAATGAAAACTTGCCAATATCTTTGTTCTGATTGAAGGCTTGAGCTACCCGTTCTGCCAATGTATGCAAATCACGCAAGCCTAAGTTAAACCCTTGCCCTGCCACAGGGTGTAGCATTTGTGCAGCATTGCCGACAATCGCTAATCTATGATGAATATGGCTTTCTGCTTTTTGTGAAATCAGCGGATAAACAAACCGCTTGCTCACACGCAAAAACTGCCCTAACTTCCAACCGAATTGATGTTGTAATCGGCTTAAAAATTCGTTATCAGACAGCTGCATTAATTCATCAGCATTTTTCACACACCATACCAGCGACATCATATTGCCGCTTAATGGCAATAAGGCAAAAGGCCCTTGTTCGGTAAAATACTCAAAGGCTTGGTTTTGGTGCCATTCACTCAATTCTACATTGGCAATAATGGCCGACTGCTCATAATCTTGAACCTGCACCATTTCCACACCACACTGTTTCGCAATATTGGATTGAATGCCATCTGCTGCCACAAGCAAGGAACAGCTCAACTGCTCGTCATTTTTTAGCATGAGTTCACAACCTTGTTGTGAGCGTTTAATTACCTCAACTTCATTTGGGCAAAAAAGCTGAATATTCGGCTGCTGTTCGATACAAGCGGTCAATTTTTTACCTAATTTTGCAAGTTCAACCACAACCCCAAGCTGAGAGATATTCTGCTCGCTTGCTTTCAACGTTGTTTTACCAAAATGCCCTTTATCCGCCACTTGAATTTGCTTAATCGGCGTAGCAATTTTGCTGATTTCAACCCCTAAATCATCGCCTACAAGCGGTGTGATTTTTCGCATTTTTTGCAAACTGCCCTGTGCGAGGGCAATACTTCTCGCATCAAAACCACCTTGCTGTGCGTAGTTTGGTGCAGATTTCTCTACAATCGCAATGGAGATTTTATGCTGGGTAAAACTACTTAAGGCTAATGCCAGCACCGAGCCAGTTAGTGCCCCGCCCACAATTACGACATCAAATTCAGTTGCCATTTTATTTTCCATTTTTCGCCCAATCAAACGCATTGAGAATACTTAACGGATAACGCTCGCCGCTTAAATAATCTTTGACCGATTGAATCACCAACGGACTTCTGGCACATTGCCCTGGTTGCTGAATGTAGTCTTCAAATTCGGCTAAAGTGAGCCAAAGGGCTTGGGTAATATCGGCATCTTGTGGATTTGGCTCAAGCCAATCATCAAGCTCAACCGCTAACAAGAAACGCAGATAATCCGTTTTCGAGCGAGGGGCTTGCCACTGATAAATTTTCACAAGGCTTGCCATTTCCGCCCGAATACCTGTTTCTTCAAACAATTCACGGCTTGCTCCTTCCTGCAAGGTTTCATTTGCTTCTAAATGCCCTGCCGGTTGGTTAAGGGTTCGCTTGCCATATTCAATTTCTTCCACGAACAAAAACTTACCTTTACAATGCACCACGCACGCCATTGTTACATTTGGTTTAAACATCAAACTACCTCAATAAGTGGCTTTCCATCTTCTTTTTCAAGCAATTTGCCAACGTGGAATAGTGGCACACCTGCCCGATTTGCAATTTGTTGGATTTTTTCGACCGCTTGTGGCAATACCGCAACAAGCAATCCGCCCGATGTTTGCGGATCACACAAGATCGCTTTTTGCTCGTCCGTCATTGCGGAAATCAAATGTCCGTAACTATCAAAATTACGATTTGTACCACCCGGGACTGCTCCTAACGCAATATACTCTTTTGTCCCCTCTAAGGTTTGAATATCAGCAAAATGCACTTCTGCACGCACACCAGAGCCTTGACAAACTTCGCTTAAATGCCCTAACAACCCAAAACCTGTTACATCGGTCATTGCCATTACTTCTGGGAGTTCTGCCAATTCCGCTCCTATCAAATTGATTTGGCACATTGTTTCACTCGCCAAGTTTTGATGTTCAGGTTTCAGTAAGCCTTTCTTCTCTGCGGTAGTTAAAATGCCAATACCAAGCGGTTTGGTTAAAAATAGTTCACAGCCAGCCGTTGCAGAGGCATTACGTTTTACTCGTTCTGTCGGCACAATGCCTGTTACGGCTAAACCAAAAATCGGCTCTGGTGAGTCAATAGAATGCCCGCCCGCCAACGCAATTCCTGCTTGTTGGCAAGCAAAACGACCGCCCTCTACAATCTGTTGAGCCACTTCCGCAGGTAATTTATTGACAGGGAAACCAAGAATGGCAATTGCCATAATCGGCTTGCCGCCCATCGCGAAAATATCGCTAATTGCATTGGCAGCAGCGATCCGCCCGAAATCAAACGGATCATCAACAATCGGCATAAAGAAATCTGTGGTGCTGATAATCGCCTGACCATTGCCCAAATCATACACCGCCGCATCATCTGCCGTTTCGTTTCCAACCAGCAAATTCGGATCGACAAATTTCTCTAATTGAGTTTGTAAAATTGTCCCTAACACCTTAGGCGAAATTTTACAGCCTCAACCCGCCCCGTGGCTGAACTGCGTAAGTTTTATCGGTTCAGACATTCTGCCTCCATCGTAAATTAAAATTATGCCTATTGTACGCCAACAAGCGGTGGAATTTACAAAACTTTTTACAAATATTTATTTCCTTACAATTCTTAACCTAGCTATAAAGGCGGGGAATTGGTACTATTAGCAAAATTTTTTGCTGAGATTTTATCAAGGCACAATCACAAATTTCGTTTAAAGGTAAATTATATGAAACAGGTCGTTACACCTAAGTCGCCCCAAAATGTTAAAAAAGTTAATAATACTAAAGCAAATTCTGATATTGAGAATATACAAAAGAAAGCCGTTTTAGAAGAAACCGTTGTAAATTGGGAAGTGAAAGCAATTCCATACAATGAAAAAGAAGCTCAAGCAGCTGTTGAAGATGCAGAAAACGTTCCAACCGAAGAAGTCGGTGCTGCTGAAAAAGCAGATTGGATCATTTATAGTGTAACCATTGATCCTGCGAATATTCCTGCTTCCGCTTCCGGTGTTTTAGTTCCCCAATTAGTAAGTAGCAGCTATGGTGCATATAGCAGTACTTTTGCTACCAAATTATTGGCGTTAGGGGCATTATCCGGTGTCGGTTTATTAGGCTGGCATATAATGGATCGGAATTCTACTTCTTACCAAACAACCAATGTAAACACGAATAAACCGCTAGACTCTTTACCTACGGTAGCTTCCCCTGTGGGTAATACTACACAGAGAAATCCTACTCAGGAAAACCCTACTCAGGAAAATCCTACTCAGGAAAAACCTACTCAGGAAAAACCTACTCAGGAAAATCCTACTCAGGAAAAACCTACTCAGGAAAAACCTACTCAGGAAAAACCTACTCAGGAAAATCCTACTCAGGAAAAACCTACTCAGGAAAACCCTACTCAGGAAAATCCTACTCAGGAAAACCTTACTCAGGAAAACCCTACTCAGGAAAACCCTACTCAGGAAAACCCTACTCAGGAAAACCCTACTCAGGAAAACCTTACTCAGGAAAACCCTACTCAGGAAAATCCTACTCAGGAAAACCCTACTCAGGAAAATCCTACTCAGGAAAGCCCTACTCAGGTAACTCCGCCTGTTGTACCTAAAGAATTACCGAAACCTGAAATCGTAATTAATCCAATTACTGTGGATAATATTCTCAATAATGTTGAGATTAGAGAACAAATTACTATTTCAGGAACAGTAACTAATGCAAAAGCTAATGATGTTTTAACGCTAAAAATTGGCAACACAACTCTAACTTCTTCTATTCAAGCTGACGGTAAATTCAGTGCGATAACCAATGGCTCTGTGCTGGAAAGTAGCCGTGAAATTATAGCGGCTATTACTACACGGGATAATGAAGGCAATCAAGCAAGTGCAACCAAAACGCATCAATATGATGTAATAACCGCTATTGTTCAGCCAACTATTACGCTTGATAACGTAACTTATGATAATGTGTTGGATATTAGAGAAAAAGAAGAGGATGAAATCACACTTTCCGGTACGGTTAGCAATGCTAAAACAGATGATGTTGTTACTTTACAAATTGGTGATACGGTCATTACTACAAAAGTACAAGATGGCGGTAAATTCAGTATAGAAACCGATGGGGCAATATTAGCGACCACCGGAAAAATTATTGCATCTGTTACAACCCGAGACAGTATCGGCAATCAAGCAACTGCAACAACCACACGTGAATATCAACATAGTGATGTTGTACCCGTTCGCAAAAGACCAACTGTTCAATATGTGAATGTAACTGAAGACAATATTTTAAATGCAAATGAAGCAAAACAAGATAAGGTTACAATTAAAGTCAGTGTTGCCTTTACCGAGCCAAGTGATGTAGTAAAACTAAAAATTGGTGATATAGTCTTAACCACAACTAAAGAAGGAGATGACTACAAAGCGACAACTACAGGCGAGATAGTCGCCAATGGCAACGGCTCTCTATTAGTTACCATCACAGGATACGATCACACAGGCTACCAATTTACCCAAGAAACGCCTTATGAATATCATATGATGACAACTATTCCTCAACCTGTGATTGAATTTGATGATATTACCGATCACAATAGCATCAATTTGAATGAAAGCAAGTTAGCAGAAGTAATTGTGTCGGGAACTGCTACCAATACAAATACCGGAGACAAAATCACAGTTCAAATTGGAGCTGAAACATTCAGCACAGAATTAAATAATGGGCGTTTTAGTATCACCACAAGCGGTCAAATTTTAGCAAAAAACAGCAAAATCACCGCAAGTTTAACTACAACAGATATTGCCGGCAATCAGGCGACTGCAAGTGCGACTCACGATTATAAGGTATTACCCGTTTATTCTACTAAAGTTACTTACCCTAATAAGGTTGAGACTTATGAATCTAGCAGTCAGTTTGATTTTAGCAGTTTAAAATCGACATTAAGCGATCCTAAAGCTTATGTTTTACAAAATAGTGAAGCTAAAACTAAAGTAATAACCGCTTTAACACAATATGTTGAAACCAATTCTGATTTGGCAGCTCAAAATATTACAGCCTCTTATAAAGCAGACTCTGATGGTGACGGCATTATTGATATTCACGATAAAAATCCACAAATGTGGAATGTTTCAGAAAGAGATTTACGTTTCTTTGCAGCTGCGGCACATAGCAGTGAGAATGTGAATAAAAATATTTTTGAGCGTTACAATGAAGGTCGTATTAATGACTTTAACGCTCAGCGTTTCAATAATAATGCGGACATTCGAGACATTAATAAATATTGGGAGGTATTAAAATCTGTTCAAGCAGCCGAAGGTTTAGAATACCGTATTTATGGCAATGGCAAACAGTCGGATAATTCTTACCAAAATGTTGTTATTGCTTTTAAAGGCACAAGTGATATTACAGATTGGTCAGGTAATTTAAATATCTTGAGCGGTAAGAAGCACCCACAATTAAACTATCTGCAACAGGCAGCGGAATATGTGGCGGAATATTATCCGCATAACCTATATACAACAGGCAACTCACTTGGTGGCTATTTAGCACAATATTTTGCCGCTTATACGGTACAACATCATCCTGAACTGGCAAAAGCGTTTCAGCATAGTAGTTTGTTCAATACCGCTGTATTAAATACGACTTCTGGTAGCCCAAATGATCTGAAAGAAGCAAGAGCAACTACCGATAAATTTGTTAAAGAGGCCATAACAGACGATAGCGATAAAAGCAATTCAGTAGAATTACACACTAGCAATTCGTATGTCATTAAAGGCGAATGGTTAAGTGATGGCTATCTTGTCTTCAGTGGGCTTGGGTCTTATGAGAATACCACTTTCTTTGATGGAACAGGAAACCCTCGAGATAAGCATAATATGTCTCAATTCTTCAATAATAACGCTAAATTGGAAGAAACCTTTACAAGAGGTTACTTGATGGACAAGCACTATTTAAATAAAGATAGCGATAATGACGGCTTAACCAACCAACAAGAAGCTAAATTAGGCACGAACCAAATCACTCTCGACAGTGATGGCGATGGATTTAATGATAAACTAGAAGCCCAGCTAAAATCCGATCCGCTTAATGCTAATGCTATTCCTGATTTCTTAGATAAAATCAATATTCAGGACGTATTCGCCTCTATCGCCGTAACCATTGAAAGCCAAAACTCACAAGGCATCTCAAAATCAAAAGAGGTTCAATTAACAGCCTCACTAGAAGGAGAAAGTATCGTTTATAGTCTGGATCCTTCTGTTGTCGCAGAACATACGGCTGATTTTGTCTTATAAATTAAATCCACTTATAACCTTAAATACCTTTAATGTTGATAACATTAAAGGTATTTTTTATATCTGTTATAAAAAGTATCAATCTCGATTCAACAAATTGTAAGCTACCAATTTTGCAAAAAATTCTACAAATTTAACCGCTTGCGGTATAATCAGCCTCTATTTTATAAGTGAAAAATTGAGAAAAAGGAAAGACAATGTTTGAATTAAACCCAATTAAAAACCAACTGGCTGATTTAAGCGAACGCACTGCGGTGATCAGGGGGTATCTTTGACTTTGATAATAAAGTCGAACGTTTAGAAGAAGTGAATGCAGAGCTGGAACAGCCTGATGTATGGAACAAACCGGAGAAAGCTCAAGCACTGGGGAAAGAACGCTCAATGTTGGAGCAAATTGTCAATACCATTAAGGCATTAGAGCAAGGGATTGAAGATGTTGAAGGCTTGATTGAGCTGGCAGTCGAGGCAGAAGATGTGGATACCTTCAACGAAGCCCAAGTGGAAGCGGACGAATTAGAGAAAAAACTTGCCGATTTAGAATTTAAGCGGATGTTCAGTGGCCCACACGATAGTGCCGATTGTTATTTGGATTTGCAAGCAGGTTCAGGTGGCACGGAAGCTCAAGACTGGACGGAAATGTTACTCAGAATGTACCTGCGTTGGGCAGAATCCAAAGGCTTTAAAGCGGAATTGATGGAAGCCTCAGACGGCGATGTGGCAGGGATTAAATCCGCCACCGTGAAAATTTCGGGCGACTATGCCTACGGCTGGTTCAGAACCGAAACGGGTATTCACCGCTTAGTGCGTAAAAGCCCGTTTGATGCGAACAATGGCAGACACACTTCGTTCTCCGCAGCCTTCGTTTATCCAGAAGTTGATGATGATATCGATATTGAAATCACCCCTGCGGATCTCCGTATTGATGTGTACCGTGCGTCAGGGGCGGGCGGTCAGCACGTTAATAAAACTGAATCAGCGGTGCGTATTACCCATATGCCGAGCGGGATTGTGGTGCAGTGCCAGAACGGTCGTTCACAACATCAAAACAAAGATCAGGCGATGAAACAGCTCAAAGCGAAACTTTACGAGCTGGAAATGAGCAAGAAAAATGCCGAAAAACAGGCGATGGAAGACAATAAATCCGATATCGGCTGGGGCAGCCAGATCCGTTCGTATGTGTTAGACGACTCTCGCATTAAAGATCACCGCACAGGGGTAGAACACCGTACTACGCAACAAGTGCTGGACGGCGATTTAGATAAATTCGTGCAAGCGAGTTTGAAGGCAGGGCTGTAATTATCCGAAATTCCGCGTAGGGACAGGTCCTGTGCCTGTCCGTATAACGATGTTAATAACGGGCAGGCATAAGACCCGCTCCTACATAAAGAATCATTTCAAGCACTATGAACATTTTCGACTCCCTCCAATTTAGCATTAGCGTAACTCTCCCAACCATTTTATTAATGTTGTTTGGGATTTTTCTACGCAGGCGAAAATTCATTGATGATGCCTTTTGCAATATGGCATCAAAGGTGGTGTTTAACTTTACCCTACCGCCAATGATTTTCTTCAATATGCTAAAAAGCCCGTTGGATTTCTCAAGCCAAATCAGCTTGATTTCCACAGGCGTAGGCGGGTCGATTTTGATTTATTTATGGGCAGAATGGTGGGCAGCACGGCATATTGAAAACCGCCGATACCGTTGTATTTTCACGCAAGGCACATTTCGCACCAATGCAGCAATTTTAGGTATTGCCTTAATTCTCAATGCCTATGGCGACAAAGCTCTTGCTGCGGCATCGGTCTATATTTCGTGCTTGGTGATTGCATTCAACGTACTGGCTGTGATTACGCTAACTTCATCGCTGAGCGAGAAAAAAGTCAATGTGGGTAGATTGCTTATTTCAATTTTGAAAAATCCGCTCATTTTAGCCGTGATTGCAGGTTTAATTTTCAACTACTTTGAATTAGCCAGCTCAATTCCCAAACCGATTGAATCTGCAGGGAAATTAATGGCGAGCTTAACACTTCCCCTCGCCTTAATTTGCACGGGGGCGAGCATTAATTTCAAGCAGTTGAAGCAATTTAATCAAGGAGCGGAAAGCACCATCAATAAAATCGTGCTATTTTCTGCCTCTATTCGCTTGATTTTCGCCCCAATTTTCTTCCTCTTGCTGGGGAAATTTGTGTTTAAATTACCACCAATGGAGCTTGGTATTGTCTTTGTTGCCGCTTCTGCCCCTGTGGCAGCCGCCACTTATGCAATGACGAGAAACTACGGCGGCGATGGCGAAGCGGCAGCTAATTTAATCGGCATTACCACGCTTGGCTCAATGTTCAGTGCCAGCATCGGACTATTTTTATTAAGACAACTAGGCTGGGTTTAGCCTCATTTAAGGAACTATTTTGGAATATCGTTACTACATTACCACCGCCATTGTGGTTGTGGTGTTACAACTCTTTTTATACAGCGTTGGAAGAACCATCGGCTGGCTTTTTAATTTATCGGCAAGAAGTCGAAAAATCATTCATTTCATCACGTTTTTAGCTATTAACACAATGGTTATTCTGCACGTTATCCGCACATTTACTCTGTTTCGAGTGATGGCATTTGTGTTGGTATTATTGCTATTTGCATTTTTTGTGAGTTTTTTGACCGCTTGTATTTACAAACTAAGCAAAGGAAATCCGTCTGTTAATCGTGGCTTGAAAGCTATCTACCCCTTTGCCTTCTTAGGCTTAATCGGGCTTGGCTTTTACAATGCTTATGTGCCAACGGTGGTGCATTATTCAATTAAAATAGATAAACCGTTAGAAAAACCGCTTCGCATTGGTATGGCAAGTGATCTGCATTTAGGAAAATTATTTGGATCGAAACAGCTTGACCAACTGGCAGATATTTTTAATCAAGAAAAAGTCGATTTGATTTTATTGCCCGGTGATATTATGGACGATAATCTTGTATTTTATCGTTCAAAAAATATGCACGATTCATTTTCAAAATTAAAAGCACCTCTAGGCGTTTATGCTACATTAGGCAACCACGATTTTTTCGGGGCTCAAGAAAGTATTGCACAAGCAATTCGTAAAGCAGGTATTACAGTTTTGTGGGATCAAGTGGTCGAAATCGATGGAAAATTTACACTTATTGGACGTAACGATGATCTAGTGAAAAATCGCCCATCTGCTGAGCAATTACTGCAAGCGGTTAATACCGAACTACCTGTGATTTTGCTCGACCACCGCCCGACAGAAATTGAAAAACACGCTAAATTACCGATTGATATTCAAGTGTCAGGACACGCCCACAAAGGGCAAGTTTTCCCTGCTAGTATTATTACCAAAGTAATGTATAGGCTACATTACGGCTATGAAAAAATCGGCTTCGGGCATTATTTTGTTACCTCTGGCTATGGTTTTTGGGGAATACCGATGAGGTTAGGTTCGCAGTCTGAAGTGATGATTATTGATGTGGAAGGGAAACAGCCATAAGACAAAGTGGAGGAAAACTTGCAAAATTTTTCTGAAATTTGACCGCTTGACATCATTATTTTGTGAGCTATGTCACAGTCATTTTGGCTTAGTTTCGCTATACTCTTCGCATTACTAATTTCGAGGAGTTTTATATGAGCGAATTTGTCCTCAACGATCACCCACATCGCCGTTTTAATCCATTAAAAAATCAATGGATTTTAGTCTCTCCGCATCGTGCGAAACGTCCGTGGCAAGGGCAGCAAGAAGAAATCATGCAAGATGAAAAGCCGAGTTATGACCCAACTTGCTATCTCTGCCCGGGTAATAAACGTATTACAGGTGAGCAAAATCCGAACTACACCAAGCCATTTGTGTTTAAGAATGATTTCTCTGCTCTACTTTCAGACACACCTGCTCCAGAGCCGAATGATGATCCACTTTTTCAGATCTCACATACACAAGGCGAAAGCCGTGTGATTTGTTTCTCGCCTGATCATAGCAAAACCTTGCCACAACTTTCCGTAGAAGAAATTGCTGATGTCGTAACTGTTTGGCAAGAGCAAGCCAATGAGTTAAAAGAGCGTTATCAATGGGTGCAAATTTTTGAGAATAAAGGCTCGATGATGGGTTGCTCTAACCCGCACCCACACGGTCAAATTTGGGCGAGTAATTTTTTACCGAATGAAATCACGATTGAAGATGAGTGCCAAGCAGATTATTTTGCAAAATATGGCTCGCCACTTTTACTTGATTACGCTAAACGTGAGCTAGATAAACAAGAGCGAATTGTAGCTGAAACGGAAGATTGGATTGCAGTTGTGCCTTATTGGGCAGCTTGGCCGTTTGAAACCTTATTGTTGCCGAAAGCGAAGCAGTTTAAATCCATTACAGATTTGAATGAAGCTGAAAAAGCAGATTTAGCTTTAGCATTGAAAAAGCTCACTACTCGCTACGATAATTTATTTAATATCAGCTTCCCTTACTCGATGGGCTTTCATTTTGCGCCATTTAATGATGAAGAAAATGCTCATTGGCAATTACACGCCCATTTCTATCCGCCTCTATTACGTTCTGCAACCGTGCGTAAATTTATGGTAGGCTATGAAATGATGGCAGAAACCCAGCGTGATTTAACCCCAGAACAAGCAGCTGAGCGTTTAAATGCGGTAAGCGATACTCAACACTATAAAGAATAAGGAATTTGAATGAAACCACAAGAGATTGCTGTTCAAAAATTTGAAGAACATTTTGGTTATAAAGCAGAACGTACCGTATTTGCCCCGGGAAGAGTAAATATTATTGGCGAACACACCGATTACAACGATGGCTTTGTAATGCCTTGTGCAATTAATTACGGTACCGCAATCAGCTTTGCCAAACGTGATGACCACAAATGGCGAGTGTTTGCTCTTGATATTAACAAGCAAGATGAATTTGACCTAAGTCAGCCAATCGAACCAAGCAAACACAAATGGGCTAACTATGTGCGTGGCGTAGTGAAATTTGTGCAAGCAAAATGTCCTGATTTCAAGCAAGGGGCAGATTTAGTGATTACCAGCGATGTGCCGATGTCATCTGGCTTAAGTTCTTCCGCAGCCCTTGAGGTGTCGATTGGTAAAACGGCTCAATTATTGGGAGATTTACCCCTTTCTCATACTCAAATTGCCTTAATCGGGCAAGAAGCAGAGAATAAATTTGTTGGCTGTAATTGTGGCAATATGGATCAACTTACCTCTGCTTTAGGGCAAAAAGATCATTTTGTGATGATCGATTGCCGCAGCCTTGAAATTACGCCAACCCCTGTGCCACAAGGGTATTCGATTGCAATCATCAACTCTAATGTGAAGCACGATTTAGTCACAGGCGAATACAACAGCCGCCGTGAGCAGTGCGAATTTGCCGCTCACTTCTTCGGTAAAGCAAAATTGCGTGATGTGAGTGCCGAGCAGTTTATCGAACGAGCTGCAGAACTGCGTGATACTAACGAACTTGCCTATAAACGTGCGAAGCATATCATCAGTGAAAATCAGCGAGTGTTAGAAGCGGCAGAAGCCTTAAAAACAAATGATATGGTGAAATTAGGCGAGTTAATGGCGGCGTCGCACGATTCTATGCGTGATGATTTTGAAATTACCTGCCCTGAAGTGGATTGTTTAGCTGAAATCGCTCAAAAAGCGATTGGTAAAAATGGCGGAGCAAGAATGACGGGCGGTGGCTTCGGTGGCTGTGTGGTCTGCTTAGTGCCAAACGATAAAGTGGAAGATCTTCGCCAAGCCGTTGCTAATAACTACGAAAAGCAAACGGGCATTAAAGAAACCTTCCATTTATGTACAGCTTGTGATGGGGTTCACGAGGTAGTTTAACAATTTTATTGTAGGATATTCTATGAAATTATTCACTCTCGAAAATGCCTATTTAAAAATTACTTTATCAGACTTCGGAGCTTCTTGGCTCTCTTGCGTGATAAAAATGCCAAACGAAGAGCGTGAAGTATTAGTTACAACCTCTGCAAAAAATTGGCAAAAACAGACCGCTTTCTTTGGGGCAACTATTGGACGTTACGCTAATCGTATTGCTAATGCAGAATATTCGCTCAATGGAAAAACCTATCACTTAGCCAAAAATAATGGCGAGCATAATTTACATAGTGGTGAATTAGGCGGCGATAAAGTAATTTGGAAAGTGGAAAGCCATAGCGAACAAGCGGTCAAATTTAGTTATATTTTTGCAGATGGAGAAGAAGGTTTTGGTGGTGAAGTGGAAGCCTTTGTGGAATATCGCTTAACCGACAATGAACTGAAAATCAGCTTTGATGCAAAGTCAAACCAAGACACGCCTCTTTGTTTAACCAATCACGCTTATTTTAATTTGCAAGGCTCGGAAAATATTTTAGATCACGAATTGATGATTAGTGCGGAAAGCTATTTACCTGTTGATCCGAGCGGTATTCCAAATGCTCCACTTAAAAAAGTAGCAGGTACAAGTTTTGACTTCCGCCAACCTAAAAAAATCGGGCAAGATTTATTGGCTGATGATGACCAAAAAGCGGTAAAAGGTTACGATCACGCTTTCCACCTTGCAAAAAATCGTGAAAATCTGACCGCTTGTTTAGCCGTAGAAGATTTAAAAATGGAACTTCACACCTCAATGCCAGCTCTACAAATTTACACAGGTAACTGGCTAAAAGGGCAACCGAATTTGAGTGAGGGCGAATATGAAGATTATGCAGGCGTGGCATTAGAGCCTGAATTTTTCCCAAACTCCGTTAATCAACCTGAATTATTACAATTTGGCGGCATTACCAAAGCCAGAGAAAGTTATCATCATACGATAAGTTATCGGTTTGTCAGCGATTTTAATCATAAAATGTAAAATCTTGACAACAGAGACTTTTCTTATATATTTCATCTAGTCTTGTCTTTTAAAACAGAAAGACAGTTTATATCATTTATTGGAGACCTTACTTATGAAAAATGCTTATCTTTTAGGAATTTTAGCCGTTTGTTTGACAGCCTGTGGCGGTGGTGGCGGAAGCGGAAGCAACAATGTTGCAAGCACGCCTATTAATGATTCCCACAATACTCCAAGTAATAACCAAAGTACTAGCAATACTTCGGGCAATACCCCAAACACCGATAATACTTCGGACAATACCCCAAACACCGACAATACTTCGGACAATACCCCAAACACCGACAATACTTCGGACAATACCCCAAACACCGATAATACTTCGGGCAATACCCCAAACACCGATAATACTTCGGGCAATACCCCAAACACCGATAATACTTCGGGCAATACCCCAAACACCGATAATACTTCGGGTAATACCCCCAATACTGATAATTCAGATAATTTAAATAGGATTACCGTAAAAAATTCTGCTTTAGAAAGTGAAAATATCCAAAACAAAGTATATGAACTTAATAGGATTAATACTAAAATCGAATATGGTCAATTAAAAGTTGCTCAAGACAATATTTACCTCCAACCTAAAGCTGGTACACAAAGCACAGTAGAGTCTTTTAAAGTCAAACCAATGACAGAAAGCCAAAAGCAATCGGTACAAGAAATTGTCGATTACACTAATAAACTTAGAGCAGAAAAAGGACTTCCAGCTCTTGTGCTTGATACTGCTTTGACTGCATTTGCTCAACGCCGTGCTGAAGAGTTAGCAGGTCGCTACGATCACGAAAGACCTGATAACAGCTCGATTTTCGTTCAGGGACTTCAAGGTGGTGGCGGTGAAAATATTGCTGCAGGTCATAAAACAGCATTAGATGTGAGTAAAGGCTGGGAAAATAGCCCAGGTCATTATGCTAATATGATTAGAGAAGGATTCACTAAAATTGGTATTGGGGTAGTATCTGTTCCAGGCAGTACACGTACTTATCAATGGGTACAAATTTTTGGTTTTAATGACACAACCACACCTTACTATTTTGATGAAAATAGCTCTTCAGCTAAAGCCAAATTATTTGATGCCACAGCTAAACTAATTGGTTCAAGACCGGCTATGAATTGGATTTCCCTAGAAAACGGAAAATCTCTTTATATTGCTGATATCCCTTCAAACGGAGAATGGCATCATTTAAAAAACATTACCGATACCACCATTTATAATGCGGTAATAAACGGCTACGGTGATGTCCGTTTTGGAGCATTGAAAGATCAAGATGATAAATATCAAGTGTTCTATCGTGGCAACAATACTATTTTTGAAGAAGTGCCAAGTAGCGGTACTATCAATTACGAGGGTAAAGCCTTTATGACTGACGGGAATAGTAATGCCTTCTTAAATGCAGCATTCCAAGCAGATTTTAGCAATAAAAAACTCAATGGCGTATTATCACAAGAGGGTAACAATATATTAGATATTCACGCAGTCATTCGTGGAAGTTCTTTCCATAGCAATCAGGACGCTAAAGTTGAAACGCAAGGTGGCTTCTTTGGACCAAAAGCCGCTGAGCTGGGTGGAGTATTCTACGATCACACTAGCAATCAATATGGTTCTTATGGAGCAAAGCAAAAATAATCAATTAGTGTAAGCAAATTATGATAAGCCTCGTGAAGCATTTCTCGAGGCTTAATTATTAATCATTTAAAAACTCTGTAAAATAGATCGCTTGCTTGCAAGCTATTTATTACTAGCGTTAATTTGAAACTACTCCACTAATTTTTTCACTAACCCCAGCACTTCTTGGATTTGAGAGGAAGAAAGTTTGCCTTCTGAGGTAAATTGTACTTTGCCTGATTTATCCAGCACCGCAATAAAGCTCTCTTGCTCTTTTAGCCCCCACACTTTTCGTACATTACCTTGCTGATCCAATACCACTTGGCTGCGAGGATTTTCCAATTTGCCGTCTTCTACATTGCTTTTCACAAAAAGCCCTGTGCCGAATATTGCATCATCGCCATTCACAATGGTTAAGGTTTGGTACTTAGTCGGGTCAAAATTGGTGCTTTTTAACGCATCAATTAAGGCTGCATTTTTCTTTTTTACCGAACTTCTTGCGGCAAAATGAAGCACTACCCTTACTTTTCCTGCAACAGATGAGGAACTCCAGTTTTTATACGCAATTTTACCTGATTGAAGCACTAATTCGCCATCTTTAGCGACAGAAACGGCTGGCAGAACTTGATTTAGCTTCACATTATGAGCAAAACTCATATTTGCAAAAAAGAGTCCAAAAACGACCGCTAGTTTTCCGACTTTTCCCATTTTTTCTCCTTGTTTTTACGAAGTCTTGTACATATTAGTAAACAAATATGGCGATTTTACTCAAATTTTTGTTTAAAAGAAAAGCATTCGATGAATTTTTCTACTCGTTAATTCATTGAATTTATGGTATTTTAACAGGCGTTTTTATAACATCAATTTTTATACCACTTAACACAATTTAAGGAGTCTTTATGCAACAAGGTGGCGGAATGGAAATGATCTTTATTCTGATTGTTTTCGGTGCAATTTTCTATTTTATGATTTATCGTCCGCAGGCAAAACGCCAAAAACAACAACGTGAATTACTAGCAAGCCTCGCAAAAGGCGAAGAAGTATTAACCAGCGGTGGTTTAATCGGAAAAATTACGAAAGTAGCTGCTGAAAATGACAATATCGTTATCGCATTAAACGACACAACTGAAGTAACCATTAAGCGTGATTTCGTTGTGGCTGTACTACCAAAAGGTTCATTAAAATCGCTTTAATGCCCTCTAATCTAACTTTAACATTTGGGGATTTATTGTGTTAAACCGTTTCCCTCTATGGAAGAATTTAATGGTGATCTTCGTGATCGCCATTGGTGCTTTATATGCCCTTCCAAATTTATATGGCGATGATCCATCAGTCCAAATTTCTGGTACTCGTGGACAACAAGCCACACCTGAAACCCTTACTCAAGTTCAATCTACACTTTCATCAATGAATATTCAGCCGAAATCCGTTGTATTAGAAAACGGTTCGATCTTGGTGCGTTTAGAAAGTGCGGAACAGCAACTTCCAGCCAAAGAAAAAATTTCTGAAGCATTAGGTAATAACTACTCTGTTGCATTAAACCTTGCACCAGCAACACCAAAATGGCTCTCTGATATTGGTGGAAGCCCGATGAAACGAGGCTTAGACTTGCTTGGCGGTGTTCGCTTCTTAATGGAAGTGGATATGAACACCGCTCTTGCTAAACAGCAAGATACCTTGCAAGACAGCTTGCGTAATGATTTCCGTAGAGAAAAACTGCAATATAAAGCGGTCAAAAAAGGCGAAAATTTTGCAACTGAGATTGAATTTGTTAATAACGAAACGGCTGAAAATGCGGTTCGTTTAATTCGCCGTTCTCACCCAACACTTGATATATTAGTGAATGGTAACAACGTTACCTTAACGCCATCAACACAAGCTCTTTCTGATTCTCGCAGTATGGCGATTGAGCAAAACCTCTCAATTTTGCGTAAGCGTGTAGAGGAATTAGGCGTTTCTGAGCCAACTATTCAACGTCAAGGTGCTGATCGTATCGTGGTGGAATTACCGGGTGTGCAAGATACCGCACGTGCCAAAGAGCTTCTAGGGGCAACTGCAACGCTTGAGTTCCGTTTAGTGAATACGGAAGCAAATTTAGCTTCTGCTGCTAAAGGTATTGTGCCTGCTGACTCTGAAGTACAAAACACTCGCGATGGTGAGCCTGTTGTATTACGCCGTAAACCATCTTTAGGTGGTGAGCATATTATTGATGCCACTTCAGGCACAGATGATCGAGGCTTACCACAAGTAAGTATTCGATTAGATACTGCCGGTGGCGAAATGATGGGTGAAATTACCAAAATGGCAATCCAAAAACCGATGGCAACCCTTTATACCGAATTTAAAGATTCAGGTCGTAAAGATGCAAACGGCAAAGTGATTTTGGAAAAACACGAAGAAGTGATTAACGTAGCAACTATTCAAACTCGTTTAGGTAATAATTTCCAAATTACAGGTATTAATTCACCGGCAGAAGCCCAAAACCTTGCGGTATTACTACGTTCCGGTGCATTAATTGCTCCAATCGTCATTGTAGAAGAGCGCACTATCGGAGCATCACTTGGTGCAGATAACGTCAAGCAAGGTATGGAAGCAAGTCTATTAGGCTTAGGCTTAACCATTTTGTTCTGTCTAGCATTTTATAAGATGTTTGGGGTGTTTGCTGCTTTTGCTTTAATAGTAAATATGATCCTGACTATTGGATTAATGTCATTAATCGGCGCAACCCTTACAATGCCGGGCATTGCGGGTATTGTACTTGCTGTGGGTATGTCGGTTGATGCAAACGTACTGATCTATGAGCGTATTAAAGAAGAAATTCGTAATGGACGCTCTATTCAGCAAGCAATTCACGAAGGCTATAGTGGTGCATTCTCAAGTATTTTTGACTCGAATTTAACCACAATTTTAACCTCTCTAGTCCTGTATGGGGTAGGAACAGGTCCAGTAAAAGGCTTTGCAGTAACGCTTGCGTTAGGGGTAATTATTTCTATGTTTACCGCAATTACAGGTACTCGAATGTTAGTAAACTGGGTTTATGGCGGCAAACGTGTGAAGAAACTTTGGATTTAAGGTGGAATAAATGGCTATTGAAAATGCAAAACAAGATGTAGCAGAGATTAAACTGCCTTATAAGTTAATTCCGTTTATGAAATACCGTTACTTCGGTTTCATCTTTTCGATTATTTTATCTGCATTATGTATTTTCATTATTGCAACGAAAGGATTTAACTGGGGCTTAGATTTCACAGGCGGTACGGTAATTGAAACCCAATTCTCACAACCGGCTGACCTAAATAAACTTCGTACAGAACTTGATGACATTGGCTATGGTAGTGCTTTAGTGCAAACCACAGGTAGTCAAACGGATTTAATGATCCGTTTAGGTGCGAATGCAGGTGATATGACGGTTGGAAATCAAGTAATGGATATGATCCACCAAAAGATTGACCCAAATGCTACAATCAAAAGTGTTGAGTTTGTTGGCCCTAACGTAGGGGAAGAACTTACACAAGGGGCAATTTATGCAACACTTGCCACCCTTGCAATGCTACTTATTTATGTTGGTACACGATTTGAATGGCGCCTAGCGGTAGGTGGTATCGCTGCTTTATTCCACGACGTATTAGTAACACTTGGGGTCTTCTCTTTCTTACAGATTGAGCTTGATCTCACATTCGTGGCGGCGATTTTGTCGGTGGTAGGTTACTCACTTAATGACTCCATTGTTGTGTTCGACCGTGTACGTGAAAACTTCTCGAAAATTCGTCGTTTAAGCTCAATTGAAGTAGTGGATATTTCATTAGGCCAAACGCTTTCTCGTACCTTAATGACCTCTGTTACCACCCTCTTTGTGGTGTTAGCCCTATTCTATTTAGGTGGTCCAACACTTCATAGCTTCTCGCTTGCATTATTAATTGGTATCGTTTTTGGTACTTATTCATCAATCTATATTGCTATCGGTGTAGCACTACAACTTGGCTTGAAACGTGAACATATGGTTCAACCTAAAGTCGAAAAAGAAGGTGCGGATCAAGAAGCCTTTATCGATTACTAATCAATAATCAGACAAAAGCAGGATTTATTTCCTGCTTTTCTTTATTTTTTACGCAAACGTTTGCTAAACATTTTAAATTTCTGTAGAATTCGCCCACAAAATTTTCCTTTCTATTTATCTTTTTTCTTTGAGGTTTTTATGTCCTTATTTAAATTTGAAGAGCGTGGTTCAAACGTTCGTCAAGAAGTCATCGCAGGTTTAACAACTTTCCTTGCAATGGTGTATTCTGTTATTGTTGTGCCGGGAATGTTAAGCCAAGCTGGCTTTCCTGCAGAATCAGTCTTTATTGCCACTTGCTTAGTTTCAGGTTTAGGCTCAATCACCATCGGCTTATGGGCAAATGCTCCAATGGCGATTGGTTGTGCAATTTCTCTTACTGCATTTACGGCTTTCAGCTTAGTGCTTGGGCAAAATGTTTCAATCCCTGTAGCACTTGGTGCAATTTTTTTAATGGGTGTGGTGTTTACCATTATTTCTGCAACGGGTATTCGTACTTGGATTTTGCGTAATTTACCAAGCAGCATTGCACACGGTGCTGGTATTGGTATCGGCTTATTCCTACTGATTATTGCAGCAACTAACGTAAAATTAGTCGTAAACAGCGGTATGGATATTCCTGTAAAATTAGGCGATTTTACTTCATTCCCTGTACTAATGTCTTTAATTGGTTTAGCAGCTATTATCGGCTTAGAAAAACTTAAAGTAAAAGGCAGTATTTTATGGGTAATCATTGCAATTACCATTGTTGGGTTAATTTTTGATCCAAACGTAAAATACGCAGGCTTTTTCAAAATGCCAAGTTTTGGCGAAAACTCTCAATTCCTAAGCCTAGATATTATTGGGGCATTAAACACAGCAATTCTACCTGTGGTGTTTGCGTTAGTAATGACGGCTATTTTTGATGCAACAGGTACAATTCGTGCAGTGGCAGGTCAAGCGAATTTATTAGATAAAGACGGGCAAATCATCAATGGCGACAAAGCTTTAACATCGGACTCTTTCGGCTCAATTTTATCAGGCTTATTCGGTACAGCACCTGCAGCGGTTTATATTGAATCCGCAGCTGGTACAGCAATTGGTGGTAAGACGGGTTTAACTGCAGTAGTCGTGGGTATTGGCTTCTTATTTATGCTGTTCTTTCAACCACTAGCTTTCTTAGTGCCAAGCTATGCAACTGCACCCGCATTAATGTATGTTGGCTTATTAATGTTAAGCAATGTTTCAAGATTAGATTTCAGCGATTTCGTAGGTGCAATGGCGGGTCTTGTATGTGCGGTATTTATTGTATTGACCGCCAACATCGTAACAGGTATTATGCTAGGGTTTGCCACACTTGTAATCGGTCGCTTAATCTCAGGCGAAGCAAGCAAGTTAAACTTAGGCACTATTATTATTGCTGTTATTTTAGTTGCATTCTATGCCTTTGGTTTAGCTATCTAATTTGTAAAAAATCAATGAAAAATGACCGCTTGTGATATTTAGTTACAAGCGGTCATTTTTTCTAAAATTTGCAATTAGCTTAAAATTGATAAAAATACATTCACGCCCAAAATCCCTAATGCTACACTTAAAAAGGTATTTTTAAACCAAATATAGCTGCCTAACACGCAGAGTAATGCGAGAGTTTGTGCCAAAATTAAGTGAAGCCCTTCTCCGCTTTTGGGAAAAGTTAGGCTAGTTAAAAGCAATAAAACCATAATCACAAGTGGTAACATTTTGTTTAATTTTTGCAAAATAGGCAAAGATAGCACCTTTTCCGGTAAAAATTCAGGCAAAAAACGGCAAATTTGCGTACCTAAAATCAAGGCAACAAACATAATCAAAATATCATTTAGGCTCATTTTCTACTCCTTTCGTATTTTTAGAGAACGATTCAGGTAAAAAAGCTACAATGATAATGGCAAGCAAAATAGCAACTAACAGCACACTTGTTTCAGTAATCTGGCGAGCAAGTAAAAATCCGATTAATGCAATCGCAATTGGCTTCCACTGTTTTTGGTTTTTATATTGTTCGTAAGCTAAAATAGCAAATAAACACGGTAAGGCAAAATCTAAATGTGGAATATAGTTTGCAACAGAATCTCCCAATAAAATCCCCACAACAGTTGAGAATGTCCAATATGTTATACATAAGGTGGCAACTTTAAAAATGAACGCTTGTCGTTGTTCTTTCGCAAGCGTAGATAACACCGCAAAGCCTTCGTCTGTTAAGCCTGCAATGGAAACAATACCTTTAAGGCGAGACTTTGGCTTATATTCCATCATATTCAAGGTATAAAAACTAAAACGCAAGCTCATTAAAAATGTACTCAGGAATACAGGGATTACTCCAGCTCCTGATACAAAAAAGGGAATTGCAGCATATTGTGCTGTACCAGAAATTACAGTAAAGCTCATTGCAACAGTAAACCAAACTGGCATTCCAGCATTCGTTGCCAGCATTCCATAAGCCACCCCTGCAGCAAAATACCCCATAAAAATTGGTGTGGTTAATTTAATAGCACACTTCCAACTATTTTCCATAACTAAAATTTAACATTAAAACATAATTATTTATTATTCTGAATTTTTGCAAAATAGCAAGTTACTACAAGCGGTTATTTTTTGCTAAAAATTTACAAATAGCTGAAAGTTATTAGAATAATAGGTTAAATTGACATACTTTATTACGATTAGCTATTTTTAACCTCTCTCCTGAAATGCTAGACTTACTTCCCAATTTATTGATATTTTTATAGGAATAGGAAGTGAAAAAATCATTAGCCTCTTTATTATCCGGCTTGTTGCTCTCCGGAACATTGTTTATAACACCTAACGTTCAAGCAGAAGGGCGTTTAACGGTTTATTGCTCGGTACAAAACAATGTTTGTGAAGATATGACCAAACAATTTTCGCAACAATATAATGTTAAAACGCAATTTATTCACGGTGGAACAGGCACGATTTTGGGTAAAGTAAAAGCTGAAGCCTCAAATCCACAAGCGGATATTTGGTATGGAGGCACTATTGAGCCACATTTTCAAGCGGGTGAATTAGGCTTATTAGAAGCATATCGCTCACCAAAGCAGGCTGAAATCTTACCGCAATTTAAATCCTTAGTGGAAAGCGAGCAAGGCAAATTTACTTCCATTGTCTATATGTTAGTGCTTGGATTTGGCGTAAATACGGAAAAATTAGCCAAGCTTGGGGTTGAAATGCCGAAAAAATGGGGCGATTTACTCGACTCTCGTCTACAAGGTGAAGTCCAACTGCCTGACCCTCGCAGCTCTGGCACAACTTATACGTTAATGACCACTCTTTCCACTCTGTGGGGCGAAGAAAAAACCTTTGATTACTTGAAAAAATTGAATACGAATATTTCACAATATGTCAAAAGTGCATTAGTAACCAGTAATCTGGCTCGAGGGGAAAGTGCAGTAACTGTCGGTTTTGTACATAGCTATGCCACTGAAAAGGAGAAAGGAGCACCGGTTGAAGCGGTTATTCCTGAAGGCAAAGTGGGGTATGCGTTAGGTGGCGTGAGTATTTTGAAAAACGCTCGTAACCTTGAAAATGCAAAGCTATTTATGGACTGGGTACTTTCCAAAGAAGCCCAAGAAATTCCGTGGAAAAAACACGGCGTTTATCAAACGCCAACTAATGTAAATGCCGAAGTAGCACCTCAATCAACCAAAGCGGATGCCCTTGAGTTTGTTGAAATTGATTATAAAAAAGCAGGTTCAAGCCAAGAAGGAAAACGCTTGGTAGATAAATGGTTAGCTGAAATCAAATTGGCTAAATAACCTTTGCAAAATTTTTAAATAAAATAACCGCTTGTAAACGAAAATCCGCATCAGTGATGCGGATTCTTTCTTAGTGTAATTTCATTGTTGGACGTAGGAAGCGGTTAATCTGCCCCACTAAAACAATCAACCCTATTTTAAAACAACCGTGTAATGCAACTTGGTGCATTCGATATAGCGAAAGATATGCAAATCTAGCAATTTTACCTTCAATAAACATATCGCCACTGACTAAATTCCCCATTAAATTGCCAACTGTGCCAAATTTCGAAAATGAAAGTAACGAGCCTTTGTCATTAAATCTAAATAGCTTCAGCTCTTTTCCTTCAAGTAAAGCAACAAAATGTTTTTACCACATAAGGTTGCCATTTGATGGGCTGCTTGAGCTCGCGGTGGAATAGGTTTTCTATCTTGCATTAAGGCAGCACAATCACCAATCACAAAAACCGCATCATCAACGGTCGCTTGCAAGGTATCTTTAACCTGAATTTGGTTCAAACGGTTGGTTTCAAAGCCAAATTCACGCGTAATATCCGGAGCTTTCACACCTGCCGCCCAAACCATAATATCGGCTTCAATTTTTTCACCTAAACGTGTCATCAAGCCATCTTCACGAGCTTCCGTAATCATTGTGCCTAAACGCACTTCCACCCCAACTTTTTTCAGCTCTTGGAATGCTGCAATTGAAATTCTTTCCGGCAAAGCAGGAATTAAGCGAGGACCAGCTTCAATTAAGGTAACTTTTAAACTGGCACGGTTTAACTTACCAAAACCATAAGAATTTAAGTTTCTAACGATATTGTAAAGCTCCGCAGAAAGTTCGATACCTGTTGCACCACCGCCTACAATCGCAATTTTTACATCTTTATCTTCACTATGAGAGAATTGTAAAAACAGCTCCATCATACGTTTTTGGAAATCTTTAGCTTGCTTTGAGCCGTCTAAGAAAATACCGTTTTCCGCTACGCCCTTCGTACCAAAGTCATTTGATTTACTGCCAATTGCAATCACTAGTTTATCGTAACTGATATTACGCTCTTTCACCAATAATTGATTTTTATCATTGTAAATCGGAGCAAGAGATACCGATTTATTCTCTCTATCCACCGCAACAAGTGTGCCTTGTTGAAACTCAAAGCCGTGATTTTTAGCGTGAGCTCAATAGCTGAGTGCATCCATTCCCTCATCAAGCGTGCCTGTTGCAACTTCGTGTAACAATGGTTTCCACAAATGGGTTGTATTGCGGTCAATTAAAATGACTTTCACCTTTTGTTTTCTCCCCAGTTTACGCCCTAAGTAAGTTGCAAGCTCTAACCCTCCTGCTCGCCCTCCGACTATAACAATAGTTTCCATAAAATGCTCCGAAAGTAGAAATTAAATAAATTAAAAATTAAAACTAAGGTCATTGGAGGGAGTAAAAAATAATGTCTAGCTAAATTACAACATTATTTTAGCTTTACTCCACAAAGTAAAGCAGTGTTTTACACAAACGGCAAATATAGCTTCGTTTATCACGCATTACCGCATTATGTCGACGAATAGAAAGTTGATGGGTTTGGCAATCACATTGGTAAGTAAATTGTTGCTGCACACTTTGCGTACTAAAGCAATGATAAATGTCTGCCGGCACGCCGAGTACGGTTTCCATCATCATTTTCCACTCTTTTCCGTGTGATTGAACTCGCCCAAAGTGTTGATAAACTAGGATATGAGCAAGCTCGTGCGGTACGACTTGGCTAATAAATTCCTGCCCGTTTTCTTGCAATAACACTGGGTTGAACCGCACTTCATTACGTTCTAAATAAGCTACACCAGCCTTTACCCCACGGACGTTATAATTTACCGTTGGTGGAGCAAAAGTTTTGTTGAAATAACGATTTGCTCGCTCTAAATCACGCTTTAGCTGGCGTTGAACCTGCATTTTAAGTTGGCGAAAATCAGACATCAGTGAGGGCAATCCATTGGCTGCCAAGATTTATCATAGCAGATATAGAGTTCATCTTTTCCTCCTCCTAAATAAATGCCCTTAAGCTGCGGATTATTCTCTCTTACCCATTTAAATAGTTCAGATTTCGACATATCTACATCAGGCAATATCAAGTCATTAAAGAGCGATTTCTGCTTCGCAAAATAGTCCTCGGCTTGGTTAAACGCACAAGCACCGTGTTTTTCCCACTCACCTTGTAATAATTTTGCGCCAGGGGATTCAGGTAAGTATTTTCTAATAGTTACTTCAGGCAACATTGGCAAATCCCCTTCGCAATAGCGTGGGTGATCTTCAATGCGACGGGCATTTCTACTTTGCGGCCATAAGCCGTGAATTACCCAGCCAAATGTTTGTTCTCCATCACACTGATATTTCAAATGTTGCGGTATTTTTCCGTTATTATTGCGTCTCTGCTTTTGACAAAACGCTGGTGACCAAGAGAGTGCAAGGGTGTAATAATCGGTATCCACAATATTTTGTTTCAAGCGGTCATTTTTCATCTGCACATCGTAATTGCCTAAAGCACTGCTCGACTGCGTATTTTGCTGAATTTGTGTCTGCTTTGTGGTTGGTTTCGGCTGCTCTTTTTTCCCCGAATCGTTAAAAAAGTAGGAAATAACAGCCAGCACAACTAACACAATAAGGGAAACAAGTTTTTTCTGATTCATCTTCATTTTCAATCAATTATTTAATGTAAAAAGTTAAAAGTTCAAACTGCAAGCGGACATATTTTACAAATTTTTTGCAAAATCAGACCGCTTGTAAGCCAAGGCGAATCCATTTTTTCAACTCAGCAGCATCTTCCACTGCATATTCGGGAATCGTCCAATAGTGCATTTTCTGGGTTTTGCCTTTGGCAAAATAGCAAAATTGCTCGGCATTTTCGGCTAAAAACAGTGGCAAGGTGTCTGCATTGGTTTTCACAAAAATACGGTAATCTTTGCTAATAATTGCCACAATTTTCTCGCCCGAAAACAAGCAATAGTCGCCAAACATTTTTTTCGAACGCAAGCCTGAAATCGGCGAAAGCTGATCTAACAAAAAACGGATAAATTCTGCATCTGCCATTTTATCTCTCAGCCTTATGTTGATTAAAGAGCGATAAATGCTTTTCTTTCAATAGATTAAAATCTTCTTCAAAAGTTAAAGAGGTTTTAGCCCTGTTCAAATAATTTTCAGCTTGACGAAAAGCATGTTCCCGAATCTCAGCCTCCGGGGCGTTACGCCAAATTCCGGCAAGCATTTTTTGTAAGGTAATTCCTATCTCCAACGTTGCCCCACCATCACGGGCGATAGGTGAAAAGCTGTGCTCAATTACCTGACTCAGAGCTAACGGCACAATAGATAGCCGATCATATTCCTCTTTTGAGCTATAATGCTCACAAGGCGTAACGAGTAACTTCATCATATTCATCATAACCTTTATCGCAGTTCCTGGGTCGTTCACCGCTGGCGATAAGGCTCTTTGTGCGACTTCACTAAAGACAATAAATCCCCATATTGGGTCTTGGTCAAAACTGCGATCTTTATGAATAATGAAACATTGGCGAATATCATCTGTTTTATCGCCTGCGTAATCAACCTTAGCTAATAACATATCCGGCATAACTAATTCACCAGGGCGAACCTCAATATGAATATAGGTTTCAAGCCCTTGGGCAATTTTCTGTAATCGTGCTAGATCAATGTGAGTTAAATAGCCTGTATTTTGAGCATAAATAGGTTGAGCTTGTAGCCCTAATGTACCTTTCCAAGCTGTACCTAACAGCGGATTCGCCCGATAACTTTGTAAACTTTTTTCACTTGAATGATAAATTTTATCTAAAGTATTGCCTAAACGTCCTAAGTGAGAGAGAACGTAGATCCAACGAATAAGCGTAAAAATAACATAGCCAAGTACGGCAAGTGTTGTTAAAAATAAAACAAACTGTCCGTTTTGCTCAAAAAACTCCAAACCTAGAGCTGTTTTCGCAATAATCGCATAAATGAATGCGGAAATAAAACTGGATATGGTTCTTCTACTTACCCTATCATCAATTACCAAATTGGTTGCTCTAGGTGTTGCACCACTGGCTGCAGAACTGAATGCTGATACCATAATCGAAAGCGAAAAAGTACTTACTGCAAACATCGTTGAAGCAATCACATTTAACAAACTCTCTAAGGTACTTAACTCAATTTTAGGGAAAGTGTCTGGTGGAAAAAACAAATTGGAGAGTTTTGCCACAAAGGCAAATAAAATAGCCCAAAATACGGATAAAATAGTCGAAACCCACAAACGATTACTTGGCTGTCTTAAATATAGTAATCCTCGATATAACATAAAACCCCTAAATAAATATCGCCTTACAAGCGGTCTGATTCTAACAAAATTTTACGAATATAAAAAAATAAAATTTTGCTCGATTGTTGGGTAGCTACAATCTTTCAAGCTATAATAAACCAACACAAGGAGAATGATATGAAAATCGGATTAGTGCTTGAAGGTGGTGGGCTAAGAGGCATGTTCACCAGTGGTGTGTTAGATGTTTTTTTAGACGAAAATATCCATATTGATGGTGTGATTGGCGTATCTGCTGGGGCATTATTTGGGGTAAATTACGCCTCCAAACAAAAAGGGCGTTCGTTAAGATACAATAAAAAATATCTGCACGATAAGCGATATATGAGCCTGCACAGCCTATTCACCACGGGGAATATCGTCAATCGTGATTTCGCTTTTTATGAATTGCCTTTTAAGCTCGACCCATTCGATCAAAATGCTTTTGAGCAATCTAAAACCGATTTTTGGGTAACCGTCACCAATGTGGAAATCGGCGAACCCGAATACATTAAAATCCAGAACGCATTCGAGCAAATGGAAGCTTTCAGAGCCACCTCGGCAATGCCGTTAGTCTCAAAACTGGTGGAAATCAACGGCAAACACTATTTAGACGGCGGGATTTCCGACAGCATTCCTTATCGGAAATTCCGTGAAATGGGCTACGATAAAATTATCGTTATTCTTACCCGACCACTGGAATACCGCAAAAAACCAAGCTCAATGTGGCTGTTTAAATGGTTTTATCAGAAATATCCTAAATTAATCGAACGTTGGGCAAACCGTTATGCGGAATATAATCAAGCGGTTGAGGAAGTGATTGAGCTGCACAATCAACAAGAAATCTTTGTGATTCGCCCAAGCAAAACGATGAAAATCAGCCGCTTGGAGAAAAATCTCGACCGAGTTCAAGCGATGTATGATTTGGGCGTATCCGATGCAAAAAATGCACTAGATGAATTAAGACGTTATTTAAGCAAATAGCAAAATTCCATTTGCCTAAAAAGCTCAAAAAATATATCATAGACGTCTAGATGGAAATACTTCCAAACAAAATTTCAACAAGCGGTTCATTTTTGTAAATTTTTTGCAAAAAACAACCGCTTGTTATTGTTTATTATCCAATATTTAAGATAGAGAGGAATACAATGGCAATTAATTTATTCACTTCTGAATCCGTATCAGAAGGACACCCAGATAAAATCGCAGACCAAATTTCAGATGCGGTATTAGATGAAATTTTAAAGCAAGACCCGAAAGCGCGTGTAGCTTGTGAAACTTACGTTAAAACAGGTATGGCATTAGTTGGTGGCGAAATTACTACTTCTGCGTGGGTTGATATTGAAAACTTAACTCGCCAAGTGATTTGTGATATTGGCTATACGCATTCAGATATGGGCTTTGATGCTCACTCTTGTGCAGTATTAAACGCAATCGGCAAACAGTCTCCAGATATCAATCAAGGCGTGGATAGAGCTGATCCATTAGAGCAAGGTGCAGGTGACCAAGGGATTATGTTCGGTTATGCCACAAATGAAACCGAAGTGTTAATGCCTGCCCCTATTACCTACGCTCACCGTTTAATGGAGCAGCAAGCGAAAGTACGCAAATCAGGAAAATTAGATTGGTTACGCCCCGATGCAAAAAGCCAATTAACCTTTGCTTATGAAAACAACAAAATTATTGGTATTGATGCAGTCGTACTCTCTACTCAACACGCTGAGCATATTTCACAAAAAGATTTAATCGAAGGTGTGATGGAAGAAATTATCAAGCCAGTTCTTCCAAGTGAATGGTTAAGCCAAAATACCAAATACTTTATTAACCCAACAGGTCGCTTTGTAATTGGTGGCCCTATGGGCGACTGTGGTTTAACAGGGCGCAAAATCATTGTAGATACTTACGGCGGTGCAGCTCGTCACGGTGGTGGTGCATTCTCTGGTAAAGACCCTTCAAAAGTGGACCGTTCTGCCGCCTATGCTGCTCGTTATGTAGCGAAAAACATTGTTGCGGCTGGTTTAGCTGACCGTTGCGAAATTCAGCTTTCTTACGCTATCGGTGTTGCTGACCCAACCTCTATTATGGTAGAAACATTCGGCACAGGTAAAGTGAGCAACGAAACTTTAGTGAAATTAATCTACCAAAACTTCGATTTACGCCCTTACGGTTTAATCAAAATGTTAGATTTAATTAAGCCAATTTATCGTAAAACTGCCGCTTATGGTCATTTCGGTCGTGAACATTTCCCTTGGGAAAAAACAGATAAAGCAGAAGCATTAAGATCTGGAGCAGGATTATAATAATAAGCCCTAAGTTTTATAAAATAGCTTAGGGCTTAATTTTTTAGCTCTGAGCTTCTATCCTTATTAAGTTAGTTTTAGATATTTAAATGGAGCTAAATGACTAGCTAATACTCCAAGCTTTCTTTTCTCTCTCAATAACAAGTGGTCCTTTTTCTTCATTTTTTTGCAAAGCTAAAATCTATCAATAATCTATCCCTGTTATAAATACCAAACCTCAAAATAACAAAAACCCCTTAAGTATCTCTACTTAAGGGGATTCCTAAATTAA
>NZ_JBGTYY010000014.1:0-51719 GCF_041807705.1 Mannheimia kashgarensis | reverse complement strand
TTTTCAATCAAGTCAATCAACAAGTGCCCACACAGATTGTCTGATAAATTGTTAAAGAACAAAAAAGAACGACGCACTGAACTTAAAACCTAACCGTTCACAACAGCGCGTCGTTGTGTGGGGTGTATTATACGGAAAACTAAAATCCTTGCAAGGGAATTTTTGAAAAAAGTTGCAAAAAATTTTAAAAAATTAACCGCTTGTTGAAAGTTTAAACCATTTGAAAAAAACTTCAGCAACAAGCGGTTAAATTTTAGATTAATTTTGCAAATCTTCGTATAATCAGCCATAAATAGGATAATGGAGGCATAATGGATTTTTTAGATCACTTTATCAAACTGCACCAAATTGAAGGCGATATCCAAGTTCTCTGCCGTTTTCAGGGCGATTGGCATATTCAAAATCCGCAAACGGAACAGCCGATAGGGGCCTTCCATATTATTTCCAAAGGGCAATGTTGTGTGAAATTGGAAGGCAAATGCCACCATTTACAGGCCGGCGATGTGATTTTTCTGCCTTATGGCACACAGCACGAACTGGCAAGTTGCCCGACTTTACTCGCCGTCAATCCCGATCAACTTATCCCGATTCAGCAGAGTACACTTGGGGGATTTACTCTTTGCCACCACCCGCAAAGCCACGACTTTGAGATGTTCTGCGGTCATTTCCACTATCGGTCGGCAGCCAACCACCCTATTTTTGAACTGCCGAAGTGGCACTTGTCTAGCAATAATCCCTCGATTTTCGCCCTGCTCACGCTACTTCAACAGGAGAGCGACAACTTGCTAGGCAATAAATCGGTGATCAACGCCCTTTCCAATGTGTTGTTTACCTATTTGATTCGTGATTATTTGCAACATCAACCGCTACAACACGGTATTTTGAGCCTGTTACAAGACAAACGGCTACAAAATGCGGTAAAAGCGATGATTGAACAGCCGGAAACGGCGTGGTCGATGGATCTACTCGCCGAACGTTGTGCGATGTCCCGCTCCAATTTTATTCGGGCATTTAAGGAGAAAAGTGGCGTATCGGCAGGGCAATTCCTCACTGAACTACGACTACGCAAAGCGGAGATGTTGCTCAACAGTAGCCAGCTTTCCGTACAACAGATCGCCCTTGCGGTCGGCTATCAATCTGAGGCTCATTTCAGTAAATTATTTAAAGCCTATAAACACTGCTCGCCAAGCCAATATCGAGCAGAAAATAAAACCTAGACATATTCCCCCTCGAAAAATTAGACTAAAAAGCCTACTGATTAGTAGGATGCCGATTTTTGATAACTAAATATAATCCATATATTAATCAGTCTATGATCGAATTTTACTATTTGAAATGGAAAAAATCTTTCTCTGTCCTACCGACATATTCGGCTTGGCAAACCGCATTGTGACATTATTCTAATATATAGCAATGTGCGTACTCAGCTAAAATTAAAAGGACTGAGTCCTTATAATATGGAGTTCAGTCCTCAAATTAAATCAGTTTAGCTTTTCGGGCTAGATTATTTTAGGGGAATTTATTTATGCGACAATAAATAGTAGTAAACCACCAATATCAAGAAAGGATTAAATAATAGCCTTGTAACTAATTGAAATCCCTTAACTCAAATAGCCCCATCGATCTCGCTACATTGATATAAGTATAAAGTGCCTCAACTTTGGCTTTTTCAGGTGTGCCAGGTTTGCCACCACCAACAGAATCCATTTCAATCGGATAACCTATATGTTGTGCGTATCCTTTTAATACTGCTGTGGCTCTCGGAATATGTTGTAATGTACCAATTCCAAGTACTTTTCTACCGTTATAGTTTTTCATTAATTGAATAATGCCAATAGCATTTCCTGGTGTATCTCGAGCAACTGGATCTAACAACAAGCGATCTTTTTCAATACCATTTTCACTTAACCATTTTGCCATCACATCTGCTTCGGCAAACTCCGTTTTGACTGCTCCGCCACTAACAATAATTTTTGCATGTGGGAATTTCTCTGCCATTTCTTTAGTTTTTTCTAAGCGATCTAGTAATAGTGGTGAAGGTGTCCCGTCTTTATTTGGTGTTGATCCAAATACAGCAATAGTATCTGGAACCATATCTGTTTGTGGTTCATTCCCATAACGCTCAGCCAATGTCTGTTCAGTGAAAGTAAGAATATCAGCCATTCTTTGTGCCACATCAGGATTGAGTTGTTTTAACGCAGAATAACGAGCAGCCTCCTGCTCGGAATCTTCTAGTACTCTAGCAGCTAACACACTCATCGCTAAAGCGTGAAGATCGCGAGGATTTTGACGTAAAATTTGATCCAATTGCGATAAGGCTTCTTGGTACTCTTTATTAATCAAATAAGCCTCCACTTGTAAGCGGTAAGTATTCAGATAATGGGGTTTCTCTTTAACTTTTTTATCTAATGAGGCATACATTGCTTGCCAATACCAACGGCGGAAGTTTAAAACCTCCTCTTTGAGGTAAGGATCGTTAATATAGTCGGGCGCATATTGAATAACTAGATGCTCAATCGGTACTCCCCTGCCATCTTCTTTACCTTTTGGGGCTGGCAATACTTTTGCTAAGGCAAAGTTAAACGCCTTATCATATTGACTGATATTTTCTTGGCTCAAATAATCAGCTGGTGTTGCCCAGCTATGCACACTCATCAAAGAGATGCCTAATGCAAGGGCGGAAAGCGTAGTTTTAAGTTTTTTCATAGAGACTCCTAATGAATAGTAAAAAATACTGTTTTCCCACCGCTTACAGCTTATTTATACCGTAAAGAAGAATTTATAATTTTTGGCCTCAGATAAGCAAAGCGGTAAAATATCACTATTTGGCTGAGCAATATTATTAATAACATTCAACATCATTTTTAATTTTTGAGGTTGCTCAATCACATTAAGGCTAATCACAATAAATTTGGTGTAGCCATATAATGTAAAATCCTCTCTGTTTTTGAAGTAGTGAATCTCAAATTTTTCTGTCTTGGCATTGAGTTGATAAAATAACTTAATCTTATCTTGTTTATTTTCTAATGTAATCTGTTCATAATTGAGATATTCTTGCTCGATATGAAACTCCGTAAGGCGATATTGTGTATCAATTTCAATTGATTGAATGTGAGGTAATACATCATCATATTGATAAGCGTGATAAAATACTTCATTAAGTGAATCAGCATATTCATTTTCAGTTAAATGACTATCAGCGAAATAGATTGGCTTGTAAGGAATATTCATATTTTTGCCATATTCATTGCAAAGATAGTAGTCATAGTTTTTTTCTTCCATTATGGCAAGTTCATATAGTACTTTGGTTTCAATCTTTAAAATATAATCAGAAAAATACCGCTTGATATTTAATTTTAATTGTTGCGTACTTAATCTACCATTCAGAGCAATAATAGCCAATCGAAGCGGTTTACGTTCTAACTCAATTCGATTAATCATTCCGGAAAAAATATCAAAAATAAAATACTGCTCCCGAATAGAGAGGCTGTACCCGTATGTTTTCTCAATGTCAGTGACTAATTTCTCCACCGTATGTGCTAAAACCGGATTTCGATGTAGCTCTGTTTGGTTAAATAACCCTAGATCTACATCGTCTGAAACCCCAAGCATTATTTTCATTGCGATAGGGATCAGCATTTTAAGCAGATCTTTATTGCAAGTTTCATCGTGAATTTCCGATAAATTTAAATAAGCTGATAATTGAGTAAAAATAAATCGATGAATTTCCCAAGCTTTATCCAACAACAGCGGATAATTATCCGAATTACAATCCTTAAAGCGGTAAAGATCAGTACTGGCAATCGCAATATAGGTCAGAAAGCGAATAATCTCCGGATTGAACTCAAAATTGCTGTCCTGTTCACAAAGCTGTTCAAGCAATTTAATCACAAACTGATATTCATTCGTCTGTTTATAATTAAAATTGAAATCAGGAAGCAATAATTCAGATTGTTGATTATAAAAATAGCGCAAATAGATAATAAACCGCTCAGCATAAATATCAGAAAAAACAACATTAAAATGCACTATCGTTTTGGCTAAGGTTTCACGGATTTTCTCAGTCAATGGGCAAGCAAAACGCTGTTCAAATTCTTTAATTCCAAATGGGTGATCAAGCTGAGTAAAGTATTTATATAGCCGTAACGTAAGCATTATTTTGCGATAATCTTCCCCTATAATCTTCATTCCGTGATGTGGTTTAGATTCCAATAGCAGACCATATTTCCCGAGTAATGTTTTAACTTGATTAAACTCTTTTGTTAATGAACTGGTAAAACTTAAATAGAGTTCACTTTGGAAGTCTTCGACTTTCAATGTACGCTGACTCACCATTAATCGGCGTAAGATCGCATTTACTCGTGACTCAAATTTATTATTTATTGTAATTGTTTGTGAGATTTGGAAATATTGTTTCAGCTGAATATGTAATTCTTCACTCTGGATTAAGAGTTTATAACCATAAAATGGGCGCGAGAAAATATGAATACCGTAGGATTCAAGTTTTTCTTTTAATAATTTGATCTCTTTTTTTACTGTTCTTACCGAAAGCTGTAATTCATCAGACAGTGCATCACTATTAATAAATTTTTCACTTCTTAGTAGTAATAAAAATAACGATTGAAATCGGCGATGACGGCTTAATAGTGCTAAAATCTTTTTTACATCGGTTTGAATATCTTGTGACATAACATTTCCTTATGGGTGTCATCATTAAATAGGATTTCGCTAACCCTTTCAATTTTAAGGCTTGCACGATATCTAGTGAATTAAGGTATGATACCGAATTTATCGCTGGAAGCCTTAACATCAGAGAAAGGAAGTAAAGTATTGAGGGTTCTAGCTGCTGTAATATCCAACAAAAAAAGCTACCTTATTGATCGGCAGCTTTTAAGTGTAGTCACATTACTGAAGTCGTAAACGGCATCTTTCTAAGGGGCAATTGGTGACTACCCCTACTTTTTATGTACCTTCTGGGTTCTATTTGTCAAAAATTCAAAGAGTATCTGCAATGCTCTTTTCCAACAACTGCTTAAATTCCATATAATCACATAATCCATATTGGTCAGCTTGGCAATAATTCGAAATCAAAATGTAATGTTGTGCTGGTTTGTCAAGGCTTAATGGTATCGCTTGACGAATTTGTTCAGTAGATTGATACACATATTCCAATTTAACTTTTTTCGCTTGGCTGCTTTTTTCTTTCCACAATTCAATAAAGACCTTTCCACCAATTGGCGTTTGTTCATATTGATGTGCTAATTTGTAAGATTTAATATTCAATGCAGAAAGAAGAGCAATAATGTTGGAATCGTGTCCAACTAAGAGTGTAATTTTGTTTTCACTGTTGAGATCTTGCTGAATATACTTTAATAACGGCAATGAAATATGTTTGGCAATAAATGGATCCCCTCTTAACATAAATTGATAGTCGTTTTTAATTTGATTTATCGCTTGCCATTTCTGCTCATTATCAAGATGATTATTGGCAATTTCATTTAGTGGCACGCCTTCATAATATTGCAATAATAAGGCATCTACAATATTTTTTCCTAATCGCATTGTACCTGAAACACCTGGTTCTTTATCCTTTTTAATCCTTAATTTTCCAATATCATTAAGAAATTCGCACTGTCTTTCTGTCAGACATTTTTCAGAATGAGTATAATCAATGATCTCACTTAATAAGCGATATGATGAAGTTAAATTTTGATGGGTTTTATTGAGATCAATTTTGCTTAATGCCTTTTGTACAAAGGTTTCGTCATCAGTGCAGATAATCGGATTAAAAACAGGATCCATTTTGCCAATCTGTTGTTGATGTTTAACCTGTACATTACAACCTGAAAAGCCGCCTGCAACTAAAGCTTGTGCAGTAGCAACTGTACGCTGGCATAAACCTCAATCTGCTGTCCACTTTCACAGCGGGCTTTGTCCAATAATCCGTTATGTGTAAGCCATTGGCCGAGATACTGCCCAAAATAGGTTTCCAGCAGTGTCCCCTTATGAGTTAAATAGCCAGTCGGTACGCTCCATTCCGCCCATTTATAAGGGGTTGATTTTTCGTAAAACGTATCATAGCAGCTCCTTATTATGGATAAGTGGTTTTCATTTTATTCCAATGTAAGAGAAGAAGAGGAAAAAACTATTTTCCATATCTACGATTAGTATTAAATCGTATTTAAATTTACCTTTCCATTTCAGGAGTTACACGATATATAGTGAATGAAAAAATCTACCGAATTTCAAAGAAATACCACTTCTAGACTCTTTTGCTTTTACTGTATTCAAAACTTAACTAAAAATAGCTTAATGCAAATGCACCTCTGTACTCGTTTCCACATTTCTTGATTTGAACTTGCATTATTTTCTCCTCGTAATAAGTATATCTATATTGTAGAAACAAACGCACAGCAACCAAATCAGAGGGCTTTTCCTAATAAAAAAAAGCTGCCTAAAACAGACAGCTTCTATATAGGTTAGATTAAATAGTTCTCTCTCAACCTCTCAATCTCCGCTTGACTGATCCCTAATACACTTTGGGCATACTGCTCAATAGTGCCATATTCGGTTTCAATGGTATTCAGCGATTGTTCGATAAATTCAGGCTGAGTGTCGATTAAGGACAGTAGATAGTCCAGCACATCTTGATCTTGAGTGAAAGTGCGGTAAACCGCCATTTTCTCTTCATTACGAGCAAGGCGGTTATAATGGGTAAGCATATAATCAGCAATCATATCCGCTTTACTCACCCCTAAAATGCCAAGCAGTAACATTGCACCAAAACCGGTGCGATCTTTTCCTCCTCTACAGTGTTGAACCAGTGGTGCATTGTCAGGGTTTGCCGCCAGTCTGAGCATTTCAGCAAAAGCAGTTTGGCATTCTACTTTTTCGACAAAATTGCGGTATTGTGTCATCACAATATCGTAACGATTGATGAGCTTGCCTTCGGCCTTTTGAGCAATGATTTTATTCACCAGATTGCGATCTTCATCGTGCTTATCTGAGCTAAACTGGGCAGCAAGCTCTGCAGTGTGTGCATTGGGATCAAGTTGGACTGTCTTCTCCTTGTCGTTAATTGAACGATTTGGGTATTTAGCAACTTCATTCGGGCTACGATAGTCAATCACTGTCCGAATGCCCAATTTATCGAGATAAGCCACACCTTCATCCTTTAGGTTATGCAGATGGTCAGAGCGGTATAATTTGCCCCATTTCACCTGCTTACCTTGATGGGCGGCATAGCCACCCATATCTCGAAAATTATTCATTCCAGCAACAGGCAAAGTGCGTTCAGCAATGATCCGTTTTTCACTCTCCGATTGAATAAGGAAAAACGGGCGCTCTTCACAAGCGGTTAATTTCAGCTCATATTCTGCCAAATCTGTCTCCGCCAGCCATTTGCCGTCTTGGGTATCGGGGCTATCCAGTAGGACAATCTGCACCGATTGAGCCGGATGTTGGCGAAACAAGTATCTGCCCTGTGCCAACCGAATTATGTCAAACTGTACCTCCATTAGCCTAATACCCCTGCATAAACTAATCCGATACAGATCCCCATTGTGGCAAGAATCATTGTAGCTGCGTATTTCCCGTTAGTTTTTTTCAAGATCCAGTAGATAATCACAGTCAATAGTAAACTCAATAATCCCGGCATCACTTTATCTAGCATTTCTTGGAATTTAATCACGTTATCGCCAGCTGCGATTTGGGAAACGACCTTGACTTTCACCACCGAGGCAATTAATGCACCAATCACCATTAAGCCCACCACATTGGCCATATTGCCGAGCCGCTGCAAGATGTTATTGCCTGCACCGTGAATTAAATCAACCCCTTTGCTATAACCTAAATGGATTCCATAATACTTAGTCGCAATGTTTACACTGTTATACAATAGGAACATTAAAATAGGACCAAGCACACTACCACTTAATGCCAATGCCGCACCGATACTGCCACAAATCGGTAACCAAGTGAATTTTAATAAGCTATCTCCAAGCCCTGCCAATGGTCCCATTAAACCAGTTTTAATGGCTGTTACAGTCTCTTTTTCATCCTCTTTGGTCGTCTCTTCTACCGCTGCTGCAATCCCTAAAATCAATGCATCAGAATTGACGTGGCTGTTAAAAAATTTCAGATGGCGTTTCATTGCTTCTGCTTTCTCTTCCGGTGGGCGATCTTTATAAAGTCGTTTTAATACGGGAATAAAGCTACTTAAAAAGCCGATAGCCTGCATTGATTGGAAGTTGTTTGTGACATTGAGTATCTGCATCCGCCAAAATACTTTGTTTAAATCTTGTTTGGTAATTTTATTGCTCATAGATCGTAATCCTCTTCGTCAGATGTTTTGCTCGGTACAGAATTTGGTTTATTCACCGCTAAGTCATAAATTAAAGCCAGTGGCAGTGCAATCAGCGTAATCGGCAATACAGAGAGTTTTAGATAAACTGCCAGCGTAAAACCTGCGACCAAGAACATCCACAATTCTGCTTTTTTAATCATCATCAACATCAGCAATCCAATCCCGATAACCGGAATAATTTTTCCCGCCACATTTAAGCCGGTGATCACTTTTGTCGGCAAGGCAGCAACCGCCTGAGCAATAATATCGGCACCATAATAAACTGCTAAGAAAGTAGGTATTGCCCGAATTGAGAAGGCAATTATCATCGGAATATAGTTAATGCGAAAAATCTTATCAAAATCACCACTTGCAGCCCAGCGTTCAGCAATCGGATTTAATGCACAAATACCTGAACGGTAAAGAATCAACAACTGTTGGGCAAGTAATGAAGTTGGTACTGCTAGTGCTACAGCAGTTGCAGCCTCTCCAGCTGCAATTCCTAGTGCTGTACCGATCGCTGTGCCTGAAATCATATCAGGAGCAGAATACGCACCGACATTGCCGATTCCCATCCACATTACCTCAAGGGTCGCACCAATAATTAAAGCCGTTTCTAAATCCCCCATAATCAATCCAACGACAGGGGCAATGAGTAACGGGCGGCGAATCATCTGTGTGCCAATATCATCTAAGGCACAAATTCCTGCCCAAAGGGCAACAAATAATGCAGTCAGCATAGCTAGATTATCTCCTGTAAGTTAATTTTTTCATCGTTAGGCACCATTTGCACCGTGATTTCAACACCTTTTTCCAGTAAAACATTAAACGCTTGTCGCTCCTCTGGCGTAACTGAAACCGCTTTGCTTAACTGTTCCCGACCAGCTTGGTAACGCATTCCGCCAACATTCAGCTTATCAAGCTTCACACCTAACTCAACTGTGCGTAATACATCAATACTATTGGTAAACAGTAACATTGTGCGGCGGGTAATTTGCGTTTTTTGTAATACTTCACCAAATTTCTCGATCCCAAATGCCACCACCTTAATACCTTGTGGTGCTGCAAGCGTCAGAATTTGTTTTTGAGTAGCATCATTGGCAACCCCATCATTTAGCACAATAATTTGTTCAATTTGATATAAATTAACCCAAGTAGTAACAACTTGACCGTGAATTAAACGATCATCGATACGGCTAAAGCAGATCATCATTTTCCTCCTGTAAGTAGAGATCTTGTTGAGTCCGAAGAGTAAACCCATTTTGGTAAGCAAGCGGTAGATTCTCACGAATTTCCTGCAAAGTTCCATCACGACTCATCAGAACCTCCAATAATAAAGGTAAATTTAAGCCGGAACAGGCGAGCACATTAGAATGGGTTAATTGAGTAGAAGCTAAATTCATTGGTGTCCCTCCCACAATATCGGTGAGAATGATCAAACCTTTTTCTGTATTTAATCCAGCAATAGCATCTTCCATCTGCCGTTTCACTTCTGATACATTATCTACAGCGACTACACCAATAGTAGCAATATTTTCCTGTGAACCAACAATCAATTCGGCACTGGCAATCGCCGCACCTGCAAATCCACCGTGACTCATTAATAATAGGGCAATTTGATTAGACATAACACCTCCTTAATTTAAAGTATTTGCATTAAATAAGAATAGGGAAATATAAACAAGAGAAGGGATTACACGATATATCGTGAACGCCATAATCCATTGAAAAATGGATTTATAAAAATAATCTCACACTTAATATGATGTTGGAAGAGAACGAAGATTTGAAATGGGCGAGACATTCTATTTTGAAGATTTTGGTTTGATGAATAGTTTAATTTGATACTTTAAACGGTCAAAAATTGAAAGGTGAAGTAAACTTATAAATAAATGCTGTTCGTTTTTCACAAACAGCATTTATCTTGCAAATTTTCCCTAAAATTCAACCGCTTGTCAGCCGCCGAGAGCCTTTAAGCCTACGGTCATATGTGTGCCGTAAAACAGGGTTCTGGCAATCAATTCCCCTGCAATAATTAGCACAAAGCCTAAGCCATTGAACCATACGCCCTGTTTTTTCAGGCTAATCAACAACGCTATCACGCCAACCGCAATCAAGCCGAAACGCAGAACGGTGTAGGCAGCATAGCTTGGCACTAAATCTAAGGCGTTAAAAATCGCATTTTTGGTTTGAGCAAGCTGTTGATAGTGGAAGAACGCCACAATCAATGCCACCACCGCAAATAAGCCAGTTAATTTGGTAAATAAATTTTGTCCTGTTTGTACTTTTGCCAGTTGGAGCAACAGCACGGTTAAAGCCGAGCCTGCCAATAACGCCGTTAAGCTGAAATTGAGCGGGGTGAAAATGGTGTTCCAAGTCGGCACGGTCGGGATCAAATAGAGTTTTGCCATCGCACCGACAAACACGATCCCACTGATTGCCACGATTATTCTGCCCAAAGTCGCCCAGCCTTTCGGGAGCTTGTTGGTAATCGGGGCGATAAGGCTTGCCAAAGGGCTAACAAGCGGTAACTGTACGCCATCTTTTTGCAAAAAGGCGGCGGTAGCCAACGCCCAATATGCTCCGCCTAAGGCGAAGAAAGTGGAACCGGTGAAAATCTCATTGCTAAGATCTGACGCTCCCACTCGATTTAACGCATTAAATGCCCGTTCCGGTGAGCCTAAGTGGGTGGTGGAGGCAATAAAGCCTAATGCCATTAAGCCCCATAAAATCACCATTACATAGTGTAAGCGGTTTTCCGCTGTTTTACCCTGTGAGGTGGTTAAAATCAAACTTAGCCCGATAAACGCCCCAACCACCGCCTGAGCAAAGACGGTAAAGAAGACCAACGGTAATTCGTGTAATCCTGCTCCCATTTTAAACCTCCTTCGGGTTGGCTAAGAAACCGCCGTCAAAGTCGGTCGGTTTAGCGTTGTTGTTTAGGCGTAGTGCGATATTTGGGTTAGTGTAGTGCGATGGCGGCAGTGGGGCGACATCTTTGATTTCGCCATATTTTGCCCGCAGTTCGTCCATCGGCAATAAATCCAATGCACGCAGTGGGCAAGATTCTACACACATCGGCTTTAAGCCCTGCTCCACCCGCTCAAAACAGCCATCACATTTGGTCATTCGCCCTGTGCGTTGGTTAAATTGTGGGGCTCCATACGGACACGCCATCGAGCAGTATTGGCAACCGATGCAGACATCTTGATTGACGACCACAAAGCCGTCTTCCCGTTTGTGCATTGCTCCACTTGGGCAAACATTAGCACAGGCGGGGTTTTCGCAGTGATTGCAGGAAATCGACAGATAGTAAGAGAAGACATCTTGTGTCCACGCTTCGCCCTCTTGCTTCCAACCGCCGCCGCAGTATTCGTAGATACGGCGGAAACTGACATCAGGGGTTAAATCTTTGTAATCTTTACAGGCTAATTCACAGGTTTTACAGCCTGTGCAACGTTGTGAATCAATATAAAAGCCATACTGTTTTTTACTCATATTTCCCCCTAGCCTTGTACTCGTTCAATTTGCACCAAGTTGGTGTGCTGCGGATTGCCTTTTGACAATGGCGATGGTCGCTGTGTAGTCAGCACATTAAAGCTACCGTTGTGATCGACCCGATTACCGTCCGGCATATACCACGCCCCTTCGCCCATTGCGGTAACGCCCGGCATAATGCGTGGCGTGACATTTGCCATCACACGGGTTTCGCCCCGATCGTTGAAAATCCGCACCGTATCGCCGTGTTTTATCCCCCGTTTTTCCGCATCAATCGGGTTGATCCAGACCGATTGCAAAGAGGCTTGTTGCAACACATCAACATTGCCGTAGGTGGAATGCACCCGAGATTTATAGTGGAAACCGACTAATTGCAGCGGAAATTGCTCCCGTTTCGGATCGTCCCAGCCCTCAAATTGGCGGGTGTAAATCGGCAATGGGCTAATCACATCGCCCTCCGGCAGTGTCCAAGTGTCGGCAATTTTCGCCAAGCGCTCGGAGTAGATCTCAATTTTGCCCGATGGGGTGGTGAGCGGATTTGCAATCGGATCTTGGCGGAATTTTTTGAACGCCACCATATGCCCGTTCGGATCTTTCTGTTTGATAATGCCCTGCTCACGGAACTGTTCAAAGCTGATATCTTTGAAGAACGGATTTTTCTCTTGGGTTTGAGTATAGAGATGACGCAACCACTCTTCTTGGGTTCTGCCTTCGGTGAACGCCTCTTTTACCCCCATTTTCTCGGCAATGCCGGCATAGATTTCATAAATCGGCTTACATTCAAACTGTGGCTCAATCGCTTTATCGGCAAAAATCACATAGCCCATATTGCCTGCCGAGCCGTCCATACAGAAATCCGCCTGTTCGGAAGTGGTGCAATCCGGCAACAGAATATCCGCATATTTGGCGGTAGAAGTCATATGGTTATCGATCACCACCAACATTTCCAACTTGGTTTCGTCCTGCAAAATCTCGTGGGTGCGGTTGATGTCGGAATGCTGATTGATAATGCAGTTACCTGCGTAGTTCATAATAAATTTGATATTTTGATTGAGTTTTTCCGCCCCTTTCAAGCCATCGGTTAGAGCTGTCATCTCTGAACCACGCGTTACCGCATCCGTCCACATAAAGATCGGGATTTTCGCCTCAATCGGGTTTTTACCCACCGGCATACGCACAAACGGCATCGTATAGAAACCTTCACGAGAACCACTGTTACCGCCGCTAATGCCCACATTGCCGGTTAAACAGGCAAGCATTGCAATCGCACGAGAAGCCTGCTCACCGTTAGCGTGGCGTTGTGGTCCCCAACCTTGACAGATATACGCCGGTTTTGTGGTAGCAATTTCACGTGCCAGCTCAATAATTTTTGCTTTTGGAATCGCCGTGATTTTCTCCGCCCATTCAGGGGTTTTTGGCGTTTTATCGTCGCCCTCACCCAAAATATAGGCTTTATAGTGTCCGTTCGGTTTGGCTGAAGCCGGCAAAGTTTTCTCGTCATAGCCGATACAGTAAGTATCTAAAAATGCCTGATCGACCAAGTTCTCGGTAATCATCACATATGCCATACCTTCCACCAACGCAGCATCGGTTCCCGGGCGAATCGGAATCCACTCCCCTCGCCCTGCAATGGTGTCGTTATAGCGAGGGTCAATCATAATGGTTTTAGCCTGAGAGCGTTCTTGGGCTTGTTGATAAAGATAAGTTACCCCACCGCCACTCATACGGGTTTCAGCAGGGTTATTGCCGAAATAGACCACTAATTTGGAATTTTCAATATCGGTTGGGCTGTTGCCGGCATTACTGCCGTACATAAACGGAATCGCCTCAAAAATCTGTGAATAACTATAAGTACCGTGATGCCCCAAGCAACCGCCGATACTGTTCATAAAGCGGCTGGAAATGCTGCGTGGAGGCGGATAGGAAGCGGCAACTGTTGCCCCAAGTGTGCCGGTGGCAAACGGCAGATATAATGCTTCATTACCATATTGAGCGATAATGCGTTTTAAGTTAGAGGCAATTTCTTCAAAGGCTTCGTCCCACGAAATGCGTTTAAATTTCCCCTCACCACGCTTACCAACGCGTTTCATCGGATATTTCAAACGATCAGGATTATAAACCCGACGACGCATCGACCGTCCCCTTGCACAGGCTCGCACTTGGTGGAAATCGTCATAAATATCCGCCCCAAGATTATCGGTTTCCACATATTTAATCACGCCATCAACTACGTGCATTCTCAGCGGACAACGGCTGTGGCAGTTCACTGTACAAGCACTCCATACCAGTTTTTCTTCGCTTGGTTTGCTGATTTCAAGCTTGGTGTCTGCTTTCGCTATTGGAATTTGCACCGTATTAGCCGCCAGTGCCATACCGCCCACTGCTGCCGTGCCTTTTAAAAATTGTCGTCTCTCCACATTCAGTGGCGTTTCAAATTGATGTTTCATAGTTCCCCCCACAAAAAATCGACTTGGGGTAACTATAACGGGCAGTGGCTGGCAAATTATTGACTTTCGTCAAGTTTGAGAAAAAGTTGGACTAAACCGCAAGAGGTTTGGACTATTTCGCAGAATAGAAAACAAGCGGTCAAATTTGCTCAAAATTTTACAAAAGGAAAGGGGGCATTCACCCCACCTGTAAACTCACATAATGCTGCGGGCAAGCGGTTTTACACTCGCCGCAGCCGTTGCATTTGTCGCTGTTGAGCTGCATTTTGCGGGTGGTGAGGTCGAAGGAGATCGCCTGCTCTCGACAGGCGGTCTCACAAAAAAAGCAGGCTTGATTGTTCTGGCGGAGGCAGGAGAAATCAAAGGTTGGGCGTAGTCCCGTATCGGGCTGGGTATTACTTGCCAATGCCCCATTCGGACAAGCAGTGGCACAGTTGCCACAGAGATCGCAAGCGGAAAAATCAATTTCAAGGGTCGCTTTGCCCTCTTTCAATATAATCAAACCGTAAGGGCAGGCTTTGACGCATTCGCCACAACCGTTGCAGTTTTTCAGAAACAGCGGTTCTGCTACCGCAAACGGCGGTCGGGCGGCTTGGCGTTTTAGCCATTCCCCTGTACTTTCCGCTTGAGCTTTCTGCCCACCTCCAATTAAGGCACGGAACAGTCCCCGCCGTGAAATGCGGTTATGCTCCAAATAGGCAGCGTAATAGCGTTCGTCTTTTGCCATTGCGATGCCTAACGGTAGAGCTGCAATGCAAGCGGTTGAATTTGCAAGCTTTTTTGCAAATCGTTTAACAGGGCTTCGGCTAACCGCCCCAACCCTTGATAAAAAGGCACATTTTCAGCATTAAATAATTCAAAAAAACGGTACGCCCAAGTCAGAAAATGCTCGGCTAAAAACGGCTTGAGCAGTTCAGGGTTTTCTTCCGCCAGATAAGCGGTCAGCATCAACATCAAACCGATATGATCTTCCGGCTCATTTTGGTTGAGCGAAAATTGAATACCGTTACTCTGCAAAAACTTCCGCAATGTCAGCAAACTTTCGCCAAACACCACGCTCTCTTTATCCAGATAGACTGATCCCCACGGCGGAGCCGGTAGAGCATTCGGCCCGATAAACAGAGCTTGATAATCTGCTTCAAGCTGTTCATCCGAGATTTTTTGCAGATTTTGCTGAATTTCCGACCGCTTGCTCTCACTGAGAAAATCGCAATCTGCCAGCCACTCATCAGTTTGAAATAACGCCACCAACGGCTGGTTTTGCGGCACGCTCGGGGCATAGAAAAACAGCGAACCCAGAATACGTGCAAGTTGAATTTGGCTATCGTTCATTATCACTCCTTTTAAATACAGCATTTTGCCAAAATCTTAGTTTATTAAGCGATGAAAATAAAGCAGATTTGCTCAAGAAACAAAATAAACATTCGCAATTTTTTGCCACAAGCGGTAGAATTTTATCCAACTTTTACCAATTAAGGAGTAGATTATGGAACATTTTATCGGTTTCGGTGTGGCGGGTAATTTTGCCGGACACTTAGAGCAAGCTGGCGAGGCGGCGGATTTTGTAAAAGTCAAAACCGTTGAAGCTGTGCAACCAAAAGCCATTTTTCCATTTTATGTGCCTGCTGAGAATTTAGGGGATTATCAGTTCTTATCCACCTATCCGCTTTCTAATACGGCGATTAATTTCCCCGAAGATGCAGACAATCTGCAAATCGAGCCTGAAGTTGCCTTAATTTGTGAAATCGGCTATCAAGGCAATCAGGTTGTTTCCCTTACCCCAACTCATTTTGGTGCTTATAATGACTGCTCTATTCGTCGCCCAAATGCGAATAAAATCTGTGAAAAGAAAAACTGGGGAGCTTCTTCTAAAGGGCTTTCAACTACTTTGTTAGAGCTTGATACGTTTAACGAAGGCAGCAGATTAGATAACTATAATATCGCTTGTTTCCATAAACGCAACGGTGAGCTGAACAGCTACGGTATTGATAGCCCAGCGGTAGAATATAGCTACTTCCATCAAAAACTACTCGACTGGATTGTCGATAGAATGAATAATCAGCCTGATGAAGGCCCGATGAATAACATAGCTGAAATGTTAAAACAGGCGAATTATCCAACTAAAGCAATCATCAGCATTGGGGCAACACGCTACACGCCTTTTGGCGAAACCAATTTCTTACAGGTGGGCGATGTGAGTATGGTTGTGGTTTACAATGCGAAGAAATATTCGCATAGCCAAATTGAAGAAATGGCGAAACTAGAAACCTTTAGCGAAGACGTTTCTGCCTTAATTCAAACAGTTCGTTAAACAACAAGCGGTCTTTTTTTGAGAAAATTTTGCGATCTGTATCGAAAATTTGAATTTCTTTTCTGACGCTTTCCTTTCTTTATTTTATAGTGCCTTCAACTCTTGGAGGCACTATGAAAACACTTCTCTTTTTATTACTGCTCTGCCCTGCTGTTTTAGCGAAATCGCCTGATTTGATGTTGCTTGGGCAATATAAAGATCAAGATCTGTCTGGCTGGGTAATGAGCGAAAAACTCGATGGCGTGCGGGGATTTTGGGACGGCAAGCAACTGATGAGTCGTCAGGGCTATCCGCTAAATCCACCGGACTATTTTGTGAAAGATTTTCCGCCGTTTGCGATAGACGGTGAGTTGTTTAGCGAGCGGGGAAAATTTGAGGAGATTTCTGCCACCGTTCGTGCTGCTAATCCAAAGGGCTGGTATAAACTCAAATTACAGGTATTTGATGTACCGAATGCAAAAGGCAATCTGTTTGAACGGCTCAATTCATTAAAGCAATACCTCGCACAGCACTCTACACCACATATTGAGATTATTGAGCAAATTCCTATTCAAAACAAAGAACATCTTGATACTTTTTATCAGGCTATTTTAGCAAAAGGTGGGGAGGGCGTTGTTGTTCGTAATCCCAATGCGGAATATATTCAAGGGCGTTCAGCCCAAATTTTGAAAATCAAACCTGTTTTAGATGAAGAGTGTACCGTTATCGCACATCACAAAGGTAAAGGCAAGTATGCCGATAAATTAGGGGCGATCACTTGTGAAAATCAGCGAGGGCGATTTCGGATCGGTTCCGGTTTTAAAGATAAAGAGAGAGAAAATCCACCACCGATTGGTTCAACCGTTACTTATAAATATCGGGGCTTAACCGAGAGCGGAAAGCCAAGATTTGCAACTTTTTGGCGAATAAGAGGTGATCAACTTTCTGAAAAATAAGAGCTATCTCACATTTTCAACAAAATAAAATTGACAGACTGCATTTATCGGCGTAAAAAGTTGTTACCTTTTTTTAACAATCTATGAACAATGTTATGCTAACCATTCATCATACCAGTGAACATAGCTTGCTCTGCTTAGTTGCTCCGCCTGCCGAACTTGCTAAACAACAACAAATCTGGGCGGTAGCTGAACAGGCGAGAACATTAGAAAATGTGACAGAAGTAGTAGTTGGAATGAATAATTTTACCGTCTTCCATGCTCTAACCACAGATTCAAAAGCCTTGATCTCCACAATTCAACAACTGTGGGAAAGTTATCAAGTTCAATCGGCTCAAACACCCCGCTTAATTGAAATTCCAGTTCATTACGGTGGCGAGTTTGGCGAAGATCTGTTTGAGGTGGCAAAATTCCATAATACGACGGCGGAAGAAATTATCCGTCGCCATACCGAGCCAACTTATACCGTATTTATGATCGGCTTCCAGCCTGGTTTCCCTTATCTTAATGGCTTACCAACCAATCTTCATACCCCTCGCCGTGATGTGCCGAGAACCAAAGTACCGGCAGGTTCAGTCGGCATTGGTGGTAGCCAAACGGGGATTTATCCGTTTACTTCGCCCGGTGGCTGGCAACTGCTCGGATGCACCGAGTTACCTCTATTTAACATTCAGCACAATCCGCCAATGCTCCTTTCAGCCGGCAATAATGTGCGATTTGTGGCAGAGAGCATCACCCTATGATTTATGTTGAAAAAGTACAGGGCTTTGCCCATATTCAAGATTTAGGGCGATATGGTTATCGTCATTTAGGCATCAGCCACGCTGGAGCGATGGACACCCTTGCCTTACAAGCGGGCAATTTATTGCTAAAAAATGCAAATAATGCCCCTGCTCTCGAAATCACCGCCGGTGGGCTAACACTAACTTTCGATTGCAACACGCCGTTCTGTTTTACGGGGGCGTTGGTGGAAGCCGAATTAGACGGAATGCCCGTTTTTTCCTATTTCCGTTATACCGCCAAAGCCCGCCAAACCTTAACCTTAAAACGGATTGCGACAGGCAATTATGCCTACCTTTGTGTTGCAGGCGGTTTTCTTGTGCCACAAGTGCTAGGCTCGGCGAGTACCGATTTAAAAGCCCAATTTGGCGGTTTTCACGGCAGAATGTTAAAAGCGGGCGATAGCTTACCGACAGGATTGCGTGATACCGAGCTTTCAATGCTTGCGATTGAGCCGATTGATTTTACCGCTCGCATTCGGGCAACCGCTTCCAGCGAGTATGAAGCCTTTACTAGCGACAGCCGTGAACGCTTTTGGCAACAGGGCTGGAAATTGCAAGCCAGCAGCAACCGTATGGGCTACCGTTTTGCAGAAAAAGCGTTGAAATTGACCGCTCCTCCTGAAATGCTCTCTTATGCTGCTCCAAGTGGTACGGTGCAAGTCCCACCGGACGGACAGCCGATTATCTTGTTGGCAGATGCTCAAACTACCGGCGGCTATCCGAAAATTGCCTGCATTATTCAAGCGGATCTCGGACGACTTGCCCAAAATCCGTTTGGTTCGGCGGTGCAATTTGAACAAGTCAGCCGTGAACAAGCGGTCGAAATTTACCAAAAAGATCAAAATTATTTAGTGAACATTCGGAGAAAAGTAGATGAAGCAGGTTGATTTAAATGTTGATTTAGCCGAAGGCTGTGGTAACGACCAACGCCTATTACAGCTTGTTACCTCTGCCAATGTCTGCTGTGGTTTGCACGCAGGCGATTACAACGAAATGCGTAAAGCCATTCACTGGGCAAAAGAAAACGGCGTACGAGTTGGGGCTCACCCGGGCTTTCCGGATAGAGAAAACTTTGGGCGTACCAATATGCAGCTACCCGGTGAAGAATTAACCGCCTGCCTACTTTATCAACTCGGTGCAGTGAAAGCCTTGTGCGATGCCGAAAGCGTAGCGATGGATTATATCAAGCCACACGGGGCTTTATACAATATGGCAGCCAAAGACGCCCATTTAGCAGGCTTGATTGCAAAAACCATCAAACAGTTCGATCCAGCCCTGAAATTAATGGGCTTATCCGGCAGTTTAATGCTTACTATTGCGGAAGAACACGGTTTACAAACTATTTCCGAAGTCTTCGCAGACCGCCACTATTTAGCTGACGGCTCTCTCGTGCCTCGTACCCGTGATGATGCGATGGTCGAAAGCGATGACGAAGCAATCAGCCAAGTATTACAAATGGTACTAGACGGCACTGTGCCAACCGTTGATGGTGATAATGTAACGATTAAATCCGATAGCATTTGCTTACACGGAGATGGTGAACACGCAGTGGCATTTGCCGAACGGATTAGGAAGGAGTTGGAGGAAAAGGGGATTGCGGTGAGAGCGTAATATCTCACTCCGCCCATAATCTTTGTTACTTTTCTTTGCTTCGCCAAAGAAAAGTAACCAAAAGAAAGGCTACCCGAACTTCGCTTTGTTGTGATTTCCTTAACGGAAAATTTGTAAACTCGCTACGCTCAAATACGACAAATTTTCCTAGAAATCACAAGTCGCTCAGACGGGAAAATGGAACATCATTTGACAATTTTCGCAAAAATTTCTAAAAAATGCCGCTTGTATAATGGTTATTCCCCCTCAAAATTGCCTGAGCGAATTAGAATGTGTAGAAAAATTTACTCTGAGCAAAGCGAATGTAAATTTTTCGTGAAACACATCCTAATGTAGCGAAGGAAAGCAATTTTATCGGGGTGTGCTTTCTTTGCACAAACAAAGAAAGTAACAAGAAAAACGCTCGATATATATTTTTATCAAATCCAAAAACAACAAAAGGAAAACATAATGTCAAAAACCAGCAACCGCAGTACTTTACTTGGGGCTGCATTCTTAATGGCGACTTCCGCTATCGGGCCGGGCTTTTTAACCCAAACCGCCACTTTTACCCAAACGCTACTTGCCAGCTTCGGGTTTGTGATCTTACTCTCGATCTTGCTTGATATTGGAGCTCAACTGAATATCTGGCGAATTGTTGCCGTCTCTGAAAAGAAAGCTCAGGATATTGCGAACGCCGTATTACCGGGTGCGGGTTATTTCTTAGCACTGCTGATTGTGATGGGCGGTTTAGCCTTTAACATTGGTAACGTGGGCGGTGCAGGCTTAGGCTTAAATATTCTGACTGGTCTTTCGCCTGAAATGGGGGCAATTATCAGCGGAGCGATTGCTGTCGGCGTATTCCTATTCCGTGAAGCGGGTAAAGTAATGGATAGATTTGCTCAAATTATGGGCTTTGTGATGATTGCCTTAACCATCTTTGTGGCGGTAAAAGCGAATCCGCCTCTTGGTGATGCCGTAGTGCATACTTTCGTACCGGAAAAATTAGATGTGATTGCAATTGTTACCCTTGTGGGCGGTACGGTGGGCGGCTACATCACCTTTGCAGGCGCCCACCGCTTGCTTGATGCCGGTATTAAAGGTAAGGAAAATCTGAAAGAGGTGAGTAAAAGCTCGGTTTCTGCGATTTTAATTGCCTCCATTATGCGTGTTGTACTGTTCTTGGCGGTGCTGGGCGTGGTGTCAATGGGTGTACAGCTTGATCCGAAAAATCCGGCTTCAACCCCATTTGCCCACGTTGCCGGTAATGTCGGTTTGATGATCTTTGGTGTGGTGATTTGGGCAGCTTCGATTACTTCTGTTATCGGTGCGGCTTATACTTCCGTTTCTTTCATTACTTCGTTCTCGCCATTTATCGAAAAACATAAAAATTGCTTCATTGTTGCCTTTATTGTGGTTTCGACTGCAGTATTAGCCACCATTGGTCGCCCTGCACAAGTATTGGTGTTTGTCGGCACGCTGAACGGCTTAATCCTGCCAATTTCACTGGGCTTAATCTTGCTTGCGGCACATAAAACGAAAATTGTGGGCGATTACAAACACCCGATTTGGATGACTATCTCAGGGGCTATTGTGGTTATATTAATGGCTATTTTAAGTGCGATGACACTCTCAAAATACATTTCTAGCTTGATGGCGTAATCGCAAAATAATGACAAGCGGTCAAATTTCCAAATTTTTTTGCATATCGAATTGCAAAAGATTGGCAAAATCTGACCGCTTGTTATTTAGTTTGTGATCTACCACAAATTTTTATACTAAATCATTTGAAATTAAGCCAGAATTTTTCTACATTTTACATATCATTTTTATCATTAAGGATAACTCTATGACAAACGCAGAACTATTTGGCGAAGGGTTAAATCTGATGTTTGCAGGAATGGGCTTTGTTCTCCTGTTTTTGTTCCTGCTCATTTATGCCATCAGTTTTATTTCTAGTCTGATTAACCGATACTTCCCAGAATCTACACCTGTTCCAAAACAAAAATCACCAATCTCTCAACCTCAAGATGATGTAGAACATTTACGCCCTGTTATTATTGCGGCGATTGCTCATCATCGTCGAATCAACGGACAAAATTAATACAGTTTAAAAGGAATGTGATTATGACAACTCAACCGAAAAAAATTGCGATTACCGATGTGGTGTTGCGTGATGCTCATCAATCTCTGTTCGCCACCCGTTTACGTTTAGATGATATGTTACCTATTGCCGCCGAGCTGGATAAAATCGGCTATTGGTCGTTAGAAACGTGGGGGGGAGCAACTTTTGATAGCTGCATTCGCTTTTTAGGCGAAGATCCTTGGGTGCGTTTGCGTGAATTGAAAAAAGCGATGCCGAAAACACCAATGCAAATGTTGTTACGGGGTCAAAATTTGCTTGGCTATCGCCATTATGCTGATGATGTCGTGGACAAATTTGTGGAGCGTTCTGTCGCAAATGGTATGAGCGTTTTCCGTGTGTTTGATGCCCTAAACGACCCTCGCAATATGCAAGCGGCATTACAAGCGGTGAAAAAACACGGCGGACACGCACAGGGTACATTAAGCTACACAACAAGCCCTGTTCATACCCTGCAAACGTGGTTAGAAGTAACTGAGCAGTTATTAGAAATTGGCGTAGATTCTTTGGTTATCAAAGATATGTCGGGTATTTTAACGCCAATGGCAGCCTATGAATTAGTCAGCGAAATTAAAAAACGCTACGATGTCGAGCTGCATTTACATTGCCACTCAACCACAGGTATGGCAGAAATGGCATTACTAAAAGCGATTGAAGCAGGCGTTGATGGTGTAGATACCTCCATTTCTTCAATGTCTGGCACTTACGGACACCCATCAACGGAATCCATTGTGGCAACATTGCAAGGCACGCCGTATGACACTGGCTTAAATATCCCTGAATTAGAGAAAATTTCCGCTTATTTCCGTAACGTGCGTAAGAAATATGCAAAATTTGAAGGACAACTGCGTGGTGTAGATAGCCGCATTTTAGTGGCTCAAGTGCCAGGCGGTATGCTTACAAACCTTGAGAGCCAGCTCAAACAGCAAAATGCGTCTGATAAATTAGACTTGGTATTACAAGAAATTCCGCGTGTGCGTGAAGATTTGGGGAATATTCCACTTGTAACCCCAACTTCACAAATTGTGGGTACGCAAGCTGTAATGAATGTGTTAATGGGCGAGCGTTACAAAACCATTGCGAAAGAAACCGCAGGGATTTTAAAAGGCGAATATGGCAAAACACCTGCTCCTGTAAATAAAACATTACAAGAAAGAGTGCTAGAAGGTGCTGAGCCGATTACTGACCGCCCTGCCGATCATCTTCCGCCAGAACTGGAAAAATTAGTGGCAGAAGTAACCGCAAGTGCAAAAGAAAAAGGTATCAAACTTTCTGAAAATACCATTGATGACGTATTAATTGTGGCACTTTTCCAACAAGTAGGCTGGAAATACTTAGAAAACCGCAATAATCCTTCCGCATTTGAGCCTGTACCAAGTGCTGATGATGTGAAGCCTGCTCAAGCTCCTGCACCAAAAGCCCAACCGCAATCTGGTTCAGCGGTTTATACCGTTGAGCTTGAAGGCAAAGCCTTTGTGGTGAAAGTTAGCGAGGGTGGCGATATTACCAATATTGCACCAGCTGCTGCTCCAGCACCGCAAGCCACTCCTCAAGTTGCTCCACAAGCGGTCAATTCTGCTCCACAAATTACAAATACGGCTTCTGCAAATGCTGAGCCTGTTAATGCTCCAATGGCGGGTAATATTTTGAAGGTGGAAGTAAAAGAAGGGCAACAAGTCGCAGAGGGCGATGTGTTACTGATTCTTGAGGCAATGAAAATGGAAACCCAAATCTGTGCAGCAAAATCAGGCACTATTCAAGGTATTAACGTGAAACAAGGCGACGTGGTTGCTGTAAATGATACGTTAATGAGCATCGTATAGGAGTAGTATATGGAAGGTATTATTGCCCTATTTAAAGGAATGGGGATAATGCACATCGAGTTCGGACAAGCGATTATGATCGCCGTGAGCACTCTCCTGCTTTGGCTTGCCATTGCTCGCAAATTTGAGCCTCTGCTACTCTTACCTATTGGTTTCGGTGGCTTAATGGCTAATATTCCCGAAGCTGGAATGGCGATGACTGCATTAGATCATCTGCTCTACAGCGGACAAGCAGAACAGCTCTCCGTTATTGCCGCAAAAGTAAACAGCACAAGCCTTGATCCTTATATACTTAAGGAAGCAATTTCGCTTGCAGCCCCTTCTGTACAAAATGAATTAGAAGTGATAGCAGGCGATATGGGCTATACCGCTGGCGTATTAGCCTTATTCTATAAAGTGGCGATTGGCTATGGTGTTGCTCCTCTTATCATCTTTATGGGCGTTGGCGCAATGACCGATTTCGGACCATTACTCGCAAACCCTAGAATGTTGCTACTTGGTGCGGCTGCTCAATTTGGGATTTTTGCTACCGTATTAGGAGCATTAGGCTTAAATTGGTTAGGCTTGATTGATTTTACCTTGCCACAAGCTGCGGCGATTGGGATTATCGGCGGTGCAGATGGTCCAACTGCGATTTATCTTGCCAGTAAACTCGCCCCTGAATTATTAGGGGCTATTGCAGTGGCTGCTTACTCTTATATGGCGCTAGTACCGCTCATTCAACCGCCGATTATGAAAGCCTTAACAACCGAGCAAGAGCGTAAAATCCGTATGACGCAGCTACGCCCCGTGAGCAACCGTGAAAAAATCATTTTCCCGATTGTATTACTACTACTTGTCGCCTTGTTATTGCCAGATGCCGCTCCCCTACTCGGAACGTTCTGCTTCGGTAACTTATTACGTACCAGTGGCGTGGTAGAACGTTTAAACGATACCGCCCAAAATGCGTTAATCAACATCGTAACCATCTTCTTAGGCTTATCCGTTGGGGCAAAATTAGTAGCAGATAAGTTCTTGCAACCACAAACGTTAGGTATTTTATTATTAGGTATTGTTGCTTTTGGAATTGGTACTGCAAGCGGTGTGATTATGGCAAAAATAATGAATCGCTTTAGTAAAAACAAAATCAACCCACTTATCGGCTCTGCGGGCGTGTCTGCCGTACCAATGGCAGCACGGGTGTCTAATAAGGTCGGTCAAGAGTATGACAAACAGAATTTCTTACTAATGCACGCAATGGGGCCAAATGTTGCTGGTGTGATTGGATCAGCCATTGCTGCCGGTGTGATGTTGAAATACATTGCAACTATGTAGTAAGGTAGTAAGGCTATTTGCAAAAACCTCCGAAAAATAACTGCTTTCGGAGGTTTTCTTTTGAGCTAATTTTTACATTAGCAGAAAATTTTCGCATTCAAACAAAAAATTTCAAAAAAAGCATTGACTTTGTTTTTGAGAATTATTATCATTAATGCACTTCAAAAATAATAGGTAATCACTCCAACTCTTTACGCCGTATTCCCCCACAAAATACGGCGTTTTTTCATCTATAGCCTATCAATTTCAATTCATACCGCTATAATAGAAACATTTTTTATTGATTAGAGAAGGAAGATAAATGACTCAATCTATCGAATCCACACTTGCAGAACTTAAACGCGGTGTCGAAAACATTTATTCAGAAGAAGATTTAATTACAAAATTAAAAGAAAACCGCCCATTGCGTATTAAATTAGGGGCAGATCCAACCGCTCCGGATATCCACTTAGGTCATACCGTTGTGTTAAACAAACTTCGCCAATTCCAACAATTTGGACACGAAGTGTATTTCTTAATTGGCGATTTCACCGGTATGGTGGGCGATCCATCAGGCAAAAACTCAACCCGTCCGCCACTTAGCCGTGAAGATGTGTTACGCAATGCCGAAACCTACAAAGAGCAGATCTTCAAAATTTTAGATCCACAAAAAACCAAGATCGTATTCAACTCTGATTGGTTAGGTAAATTAGGTACGGAAGGAATGATCCGCCTAGCCAGCAACTACACCGTTGCTCGTATGCTTGAGCGTGAAGATTTCAAAAACCGCTTTACCAATCAGCAGCCAATTGCTATTCACGAGTTTATCTACCCACTATTACAAGGGCACGACTCTGTTGAACTAAAAGCAGACGTAGAGCTTGGTGGTACAGACCAAACTTTCAACCTTTTAGTTGGACGTGAATTACAAAAATCAGCCAGTCAGAAACCACAGGTTGCGATGACATTGCCACTACTTGTTGGCTTAGACGGCGAGAAAAAAATGTCGAAATCGCTTGGTAACTACATTGGCGTAACCGAAGTTCCAAGCGAAATGTTCGGTAAAATTATGTCGATTTCAGACGATTTAATGTGGGATTGGTACAACCTACTTTCATTCCGTCCATTAGATGAAATTGCACAATTAAAAGCTGACGTTGCAAATGGCAAAAACCCGCGTGATGTGAAAATTTTACTAGCAAAAGAAATTATTGCTCGTTTCCACGATGAAGCTGCAGCTGATGCCGCAGAGCAAGAATTTATCAACCGCTTCCAAAAAGGGGCAATGCCTGATGAAATGCCTGAATTTACCTTTGAAGGCGAAATTGGTTTAGCCGCTCTTCTTAAAGAAGCCGGTCTTGTACCATCAACCTCTGAAGCAATCCGCTCTGCTCAACAAGGTGGTGTGAAAATTGATGGTGAAAAAGTGGAAGATGTGAAACAAAATGCCCAGAAAGGCACTTTTGTTTACCAAGTTGGTAAGCGTAAATTTGCTCGCATTACCGTGAAATAATCTTTCTACATAAGCAAGCGATCATAATTTGTCAAAAATTTGCAAATTATGACCGCTTGTAAAATAAAAAACTGCCCTAGAATTTTCATTTTGGGGCAGTTTTTATATAGCATTATAAATACTGATTATTTAAACTCATAACGTCTGATTGTTTTTAAATCTTCGTCTTGGTTTTTAATTTCATCAGCTAAATGAACACGAGCACCAATTGCTGCGTGAGCATCATATTCACGAGTTAAAGTTACTGTTTCGCCATTATCGCGTTGAACAACTAATTCAACTACTTTATTTGATAATGGTTTACTTGATAACACTGTTGCATTACCTTTATCAGAATAAACATCCGCGGTACAAGCAGCTAGAGTTAATGACGCTAATACAGCTAAAGAAAGTTTTCTCATTATTATATCCTCAAGAAAAACCTAAAAAATACTGAAATTAAAGAAGAGACACATTCATATCTGAGTTAGATCCTACAATTCTCACACGTTTACCAGGCACAAAACCGTCTTCTTTCTTCTGAACGACCACGATTTCTTTACCATCATCTTTGCGAATTACCATTTCTAATGAAGAAACTTGGCTCGCTTTATGTTCTACTTGATTACCGATTACAGAACCTGCAATCGCACCTACTGCTGTTGCAATAGCTTGGCCTGTACCGCCACCAACAGTGCTACCGGCAATACCGCCTAATACACCGCCGCCAACAGTACCAATCACACCTTGACTATCTGCTTGAATTTTAACATCACGCACAGATAAAATTGTGCCATAAGCGATAGAACGAGCTTCTTTTGCTTGATTACCCGTGTAAACGCTGCCACTATAAACATCTGTATTTGCACAGCCAACTAACACAAAACTTGACATTAACGCCACTGCTAAAGCTAATTTTCTCATTTTAATTCTCCTAAAAACCTAAAAATTACATTTCTGACATAATTATGCTGTTTATATCATAAGGGTGCAGCTTTAGACAATAAGGATTACAAAAAGTTACATTTCTCAAGCTGATAGCAATACTTGGATTCGGTAATGACTCCACTTCCGCTTTAGGCTGACTAATTTTAAGTTTAAGCTCAGTATTATTAGCTAAATTAAAATGAGAAATAGCACGTTCCACCCACTGTTCTACACTTTCTCCACCTAAAAACGGAAACACTATCTCAATATGTTCCCAACCTTCTTGCGGATAAATCTTATCTTTCGGAAAAGGCAACTCAACAATATTTACAAATTGTCCGTAAAATTCTACCGCTTGTGTTAAGGTAAATAACCCTATCGGTCTGCCGTTCACCTCACTCTCTTTAAGTAAGGTTGCCTCCTCGAGTAAAATGGCTTTCCACTGCTCTGCGGTTTCAGTTTGGTTCATTCTTAGCGCAAGGTGATCGATTTCATACGCTGCTAAATCAATACCGGCGATTTCGGCAATTTGTCGGATTTTCTGTTCAAATTGCGATAAATCGCCAAAACAAGCGGTCATTTTCTCGAAAAATTTTGCATTTTCTGCTATAATCTCGTTCATTTTTTGCAAATAAAATTTAATAGGTTAAATCAGTGAATATTCAACAAATTTTATCAGATAAAATTAAACAGGCAATGGTGGCAAGTGGTACAGAGAGCAATGTTGAGCCATTAGTTCGCCAATCAGGCAAGCCAGAATTTGGCGACTATCAAGCAAACGGTGCGATGGGTGCGGCGAAAAAATTAGGTATGAACCCGCGTGAATTTGCTCAGAAAGTGTTAGATAACGCCAATTTAAACGGCATTGCCGATAAATTAGAAATTGCAGGGCCGGGCTTTATCAATATTTTCTTAAACCCGGAATGGCTGGCGGAGAACACTAACAATGCCTTGCAAGCGGTCAATTTTGGCATAAAAACTGCAAATCCGCAGACGATTGTGATCGACTATTCCTCGCCGAACGTGGCGAAAGAAATGCACGTCGGGCATTTACGTTCGACCATTATTGGCGATGCGGTAGTCCGCACCTTAGCATTCTTAGGCAATAACGTGATTCGTGCCAACCACGTTGGCGACTGGGGAACTCAATTCGGTATGCTGATCGCTTACCTTGAAAAAATGGAAAACGAACACGCCAGCGAAATGGAGTTAAGCGATTTAGAAGCCTTCTACCGTGCGGCAAAAGAGCATTATGATTCAGACGAAGCATTCGCCGAAAAAGCCCGTAACTATGTGGTGAAATTACAAAGCGGCGATGAATATTGCTTAACGATGTGGAAAAAATTAGTCGATATTACAATGCACCACAATCAAGAGAACTACAATCGCCTAAATGTTACGCTCACCGAAAAAGATGTGATGGGCGAGAGCCTCTACAACCCAATGTTGCCTGAAATTGTGGCGGATTTAAAAGCCAAAGGCTTAGCGGTGGAAGATGACGGTGCTTTAGTGGTTTTCCTCGATGAATTTAAAAATAAAGATGGCGACCCAATGGGCGTGATTGTGCAGAAAAAAGATGGTGGTTTCCTTTACACCACCACCGACATTGCGGCAGCAAAATATCGCTATGAAACGCTAAAAGCAGATCGTGCATTAGTGTTCTCAGACAGCCGCCAAGCTCAACATATGCAACAAGCGTGGTTAATTACTCGCAAAGCAGGTTATGTGCCAGAGAGTTTCAGCCTTGAACACCCATTCTTCGGAATGATGTTAGGCAAAGACGGTAAGCCGTTCAAAACTCGTAGCGGTGGCACAGTTAAACTGAAAGATTTATTAGATGAAGCCGTTGAGCGTGCAGATGAATTAATTTCTGAGCGTTCTACCGATTTAACCGCAGAAGAAAAAGCGGCAGTGGTTGAAGCGGTAGCAATCGGCTCGGTAAAATATTCTGATTTATCGAAAAACCGTACAACAGACTACGTTTTTGATTGGGATAATATGCTAACTTTTGAAGGTAACACTGCGCCTTATATGCAATATGCCTACACTCGTATCCGCTCTATCTTTGCCCGTGCAGGCATTGATGAAAACGGCTTAAGTGGTTCTATTCAACTCAATGAACCTAAAGAGCGTGCCTTAGCGGTAAAATTGCTTCAGTTTGAAGAAGCCTTAAATGGTGTAGCAAAAGACGGTATGCCGCATATTTTATGCCAATACTTATATGAATTAGCAGGTAGTTTCTCGAGCTTCTACGAGGCTTGCCCAATTTTAAATGCGGCAGAAGAAACCAAAAACAGCCGTTTAAAACTAGCAGCATTAACGGCAAAAACCTTGAAACAAGGGTTGGATCTATTAGGCATTAAAACAGTAGAGAAGATGTAAGAATAGTTCCCCTCTTTAGCAAAGAGGGGGTAGGGGAGATTTGGCAGAGCTAATTCTAACCTTATACGAAATTTTAGTATCGTAATCAAATCTCCCCCAGCCCCTCTTTATCTAAAGAGGGGAGATATTTATAAGGAACAATGTAAAATGAAATTTATTGACGAAGCCCTGATTCGTGTTGAAGCAGGCGATGGTGGAAATGGCTGTGTGAGCTTCCGCCGTGAAAAATATATCCCGAAAGGGGGCCCAGACGGTGGCGATGGCGGCGATGGTGGTGATGTTTACTTAATCGCTGACGAAAACCTGAACACACTTATCGACTACCGTTTCGAGAAACGTTATGCCGCAGGGCGTGGCGAAAATGGTCGTAGTGCAGGTTGTACAGGTCATCGTGGTAACGATATTACTTTACGAGTACCTGTTGGTACCCGTGCTATCGATAACGACACTCAAGAAGTGCTTGGCGATTTAACTAAACACGGTATGAAAATGTTGGTGGCTAAAGGCGGCTATCACGGTTTAGGTAACACTCGCTTTAAATCATCAGTAAACCGTGCGCCACGCCAGAAAACCAATGGTACGCTGGGCGAAAAACGTGATCTGTTATTAGAGTTAATGTTACTTGCTGATGTGGGTATGCTTGGTTTACCCAATGCGGGGAAATCCACCTTTATTCGCAGCATATCTGCGGCAAAACCGAAAGTGGCTGATTACCCATTTACTACCCTTGTGCCAAGTTTAGGCGTGGCTCGTGTTGGCTCAGATCGCAGCTTTGTGGTGGCGGATATTCCCGGCTTAATTGAAGGGGCTGCGGAAGGAGCTGGTTTAGGAATTCGCTTCCTAAAACACTTAGAGCGTTGTCGCATTTTAATTCACTTAGTGGATATTATGCCGATTGACGAAAGCGATCCTGCTCACAATATTTCTGTGATTGAATCCGAGCTTTATCAATACAGCGAAAAGTTAGCCGAAAAACCAATTTGGTTAGTGTTCAATAAAATTGACACCATTGGCGAAGAAGAAGCGGCGGAACGAGCAAAAGAAATCGCTGAACAAATCGGCTGGGAAGACGATTACTACTTGATTTCTGCTGCTACAGGTCAAAACGTGCAAGCCCTCACCCGTGATATTATGGACTTCATCGAAGCGAACCCGCGTGAAGTAGAAGAAGAAAATAAAGAAGCGGAAGAAGTGAAATTCAAATGGGAAGACTACCACAATGAGGCAATGCAAAACCCTGTCGAAGAAGATTGGGACGACTGGGACGATGATTGGACCGAAGAAGATGACGAAGGCGTAGAGTTTATTTACGAACGCTGATAAAAAGACAAGCGGTTGTTTTTAGCTAGTAATTTGCAAATTCTGAGGAAAAACAACCGCTTCAATAATTAAGCTAAAAATGGTAGGAGCCACTTAAAGTGATATTCTTAGTTTTAATTCTAATATCATTTTGACCTTTTAAATTAGCTTTATGATATTCAACCCCAATATCAAAGTCTGGTGTAGCTGCATATTTCATTCCTGCACCGATACCAACGCCATAAGCTCCTGGATTTTTAATTACAGCTCGATTCCCATAAACAGCATCATTATTTACATCAAATGAACTTACATTTAGACTCACTTTTACATAGGGTAAAAAATTGCCTAAAAGGCGATAGCCTTGTAAATAAGCCATGCTTGTTGCAAATTGCTCTTTTGTAACAGTTCCTAACTCAGATTTCGTTTTTGCATTCGAGAAAGCGAAACTTGCCTCTGCTTGTCCTACAAAATCAGTAGATCCCAAGTTAAAGCCATAACCAGTCTTAACTCCAAATCTTGTTCCATTCGAGCCATTAGCAGTAAAATTACCACCTATTGAAGAATACCCAAGTTCAGAATAAGGAACAGAAAAAGTATGCTTAGTTGTAGTTAACTCACTACCAAAATAAAAACCTGTAAAGGAGGTAGCTTTTGCAAATGCTGGAACAGATAGACAAATAAAAGCAAATGCAACACCTAGAATTTGATTCATTTCATATTCCTTATAAATTAATTGGCTGTAATTTTGATTTCTGTTCAGCAGTAAGTGTTTCAATCGATAAAATATTCAATGTACGCTCAGCTGAGGTTGCTCCTAAATCTGCATTCACTTCTTCAGGTAATTTATACATTGCACCTGTCAAAGGATCTAAAATTAAGTAACCAATTAATCCACCGAACAGTAAGTTACCACCTAAATACCAACCATCTAAACTGGTATCCAGTTCAATCGTCCGAGTTGTTCCTGCAACTTCTTTACGTTTTTTACCTTTACCTTCAAATGTACTTGGTGTTGTAAAGGTAATTTGGTATTTCTCACCTTTGAAATAACCAGCACCAGCTTTTAATGTAACAATTTGCGGTGTTACGCCCTGTGAAACTTGTTCTCCCGCTCTATTCTTAATCGTAAAAGAAGCCCCACTTGGTGTCGATTTAATATTTACGGGATAAGTGCTTTCGCTAACAATCGTTGCACAACCTGTAGCAAAAAGAGCTGTAACGACTAATACGGATAATTTTCCTAATTTTTTCATAGATAAGTCCCTCTAAATGTGTGAAAATAACATTGTTTGCATTACAAAATGCAGGAAAATTCTAAGAAAAAACCTTATTTTCAACCAGAATCAAACAAGACAAAAAACCACCTAATTTGTCATTAGAATTGCTCAATTTGTGAGGAAATAAATCAATGGGAATGCACGATAAAATCCGTTTAATGCGAGAAATTCGTCAATGGTCGCAGGAAGAAATGGCGGATAAGATGAATATGTCATTAAGTGGCTACGCTAAAATTGAGCGAGGCGAAACAAAATTACATTACGATAAATTAGTGCAAATTGCCCAAATTTTTAATATGAATTTGTCTGATCTTGTTGATTCTGACAAAGGCGTTATTTTTTGTATGAATGATAACAGCGATTATATTTACACAAACTATGGCAATATTAGTGAGGCAACTCTACTTGAAATTGAGAAGTTAAAATTATCCCTTTCTCATAAAGATGAACTAATATCATATAAAGACTCATTATTGCTCCAAAAAGACCAAGAAATTCAATCGCTTAAAAAGATTATTGCTTTATTGGAAAATCGTTAGGAGGAAAACAGACAGAATGGAAGTAAATCAAATACCTGTCGGCACAATTAAAACTTTTGGTAATTATGGTATTCCGTACCAAGTTGGCGAACCTGATCAAGTATTAGCAGATGGTGATATTTTAGTTAATATCACCTTGATTCAAACAGGCGAACAAGAAAAGTATAAATTATCTAAATTATTGAAAGATCCTAATGCGGAGTAAAAATGTACGCAATTTCATTTGATTTAGTTGTTGCAGATACTGAAGAAAACCACCCTAAAGGGGTAACTCAAGCCTATACCGATATTGGTATAACACTTAAAAAATTTGGTTTTGAACGTGTTCAAGGTAGCTTATATATCAATAATGATGAAAATATGGCAAATTTGTTCCAAGCAATGAATGCGTTAAAAGCAATGGAATGGTTTCCTCGTTCAGTTAGAGATATCCGAGCATTTCGCATTGAGCAATGGTCTGATTTTACCTCTATCATTAAAGAATAAAAAATCACAAGCGATTGTTTTTGCACGGAGATTTGCAAATTCCCGGAGAAAAACAACCGCTTGTAGGTTTAAGGAGAGTTTATGCTTAGCTCAACATCGTGCGATTTATTCAATATTCCGTTCTTCCAATTTGCTCAGATGAAAAAATATTGCCCTGAAGAAATTCCTCGTATTAAAGCGGATTACAAGGCTCATTGGGAAATTTGGAAAAAGCTACATCTAGACATTGCTCACCAACTTGGGCAGCCGTTTAGCGAGCCACATATTGAGCGTTGGTGTAATGGCTGGCAGGTTCGAGCCCATTTTTTCACTTACTATAAGTATGAATTTAATAAAAACTCGGCAGCGATTATTTCGGTTATTCTAAACCGCCGTCGTTTGCAAGTATGCCTTGATTGGCACTGCTATCGGGCTGATCGTTCGCAAATTAATGTGCAGCAATATAATCAGTGGTGGGAAAATATTGATTGGGAAAAATATAGGGAATTTGATATTTGGAACGGTAAAGAGAGTGAATATGATGATTTCAGAAAAGTCAGCCAGATTTCAGCTCAAGAATTAATTTTAGCAGATGATGAGGATTTTTGGTGCATCGGGCGGAATGTGGAAAAGGAAGAACTTGATAATATTGATGCGGTGGAATTTATCTATCAGACCATTCGAGACTTATTACCGCTTTATGAGAAATGCCATCAGTAAAAATAGGGCGAACAATTATGTTCGCCCTTTTGGTTATTTAAGCAACAGCCTCTTTTTTATTTTCAATGCGTAAACGGTAGCGTTTATCCAACATACAGAGTAAACCACCGAGAGCCATAAACAGCCCGCCAATCCAAATCCAGCGAATGAATGGTTTGTAGTATAAGCGAACCGCCCAAGAATCATCTTCTAGCTTTTCGCCTAAGGCTGCGTATAAATCACGAGTAAAGCCCCAGTCGATTGCCGCTTCGGTCATACCCATTCGGCTCACGTTATAGAAACGTTTTTCTGCATTAAGCGTAGCTTCATATTTGCCATTGCGGGTAATTTCAAGCTCGGCTGTACCACCTTGATAGTTTGCCCCATCGGTGATTTTAATACCTTTAAATTCAAATTGGTAATCCAAAATCTCGGCTTTATCGCCCACATTCATTCTGACATCACGTTCAATGCTGAAATTTTGGCTAAATGCAATGCCAAACACCGTCATCGCTACCCCTAAGTGAGCCAGCACCATTCCCCAATGTGAACGGGACAGTTTGAAAATGCCGTTTAAGAACGAGTGGCGATGGGTTGCACGTTGATGTAGCTCATACAGGCTAAGTAACACAATAAAGACAGACATCATCGTGCCTAACACCACAGTCACGGTAATGGTATTACGGAATAAATACGGCAAGCCAAAACCAAGCAGAGCCATTAAAATAGTGGCAATAATAACTGGTTTACGAATAGCTGAAACTTGGTCTCTACGCCATTTCACTAACGGTCCGATACCCAATACAAAGGAGAAAGGTACCATTAAAATTAAGAACATCTGGTCGAAGAACGGTGCGCCGATTGAGATTGTGCCTAAACCGATTTGTTTGTGAACAAGCGGTAATAATGTACCTAAAAACACCACCGATAAAAACGCCATCAATAAAATATTATTGATTAATAGCATTGTTTCCCGTGAATAGCGTTCGTAGTTATCCAAGCTTTTAATTTGGGAACCTTTAAACGCATATAGCAATAATGAGCCGCCCACCACAATAACAAGGTAAGCTAAGATATATAAACCTCTCGTTGGATCTGAGGCGAATGCGTGAACGGAAACTAAAATGCCTGAACGCACTAAGAATGTTCCTACCAAACAGAGTGAGAAGGCAAGAATAGCCAATAACACCGTCCACGCTTTGAATGTGCCTCGTTTTTCAGTAACCGCTAATGAGTGAATGAGTGCTGTTCCTGCAATCCACGGCATAAGTGAGGCGTTTTCAACTGGGTCCCAGAACCACCAGCCACCCCAGCCTAATTCGTAGTATGCCCACCAAGAACCAAGTACGATGCCGAGTGTTAGAAATACCCACGCTGCCATCGTCCACGGGCGAGACCATCTTGCCCAAGCAGTGTCTAATCGACCTGTCATTAATGAAGCAATCGCAAATGCAAAAGCAACCGAGAAGCCCACATAGCCCATATAAAGTAATGGTGGGTGGAAAATTAAACCCACGTCTTGCAACATCGGGTTTAATTCTTTGCCATCAACAGGGAAATTAGGGAAAGTTCTATCAAATGGATTTGAGGTAAAAATAACAAATACCAGAAAACCAATGCTAATTAATCCCATCAGTCCCAGCACTCTTGCTACCGCTTCTTCGGGCATTTTGCGAGTAAACGCCGCAACACCTACAGACCAAAGTGAAAGCAACCAAACCCACAGTAAGAGCGATCCTTCGTGCGCACCCCATACTGCCGATAATCGATATTCAAGCGGCAAACGGCTATTTGAGTTGTTCACCACATATTGCACGGTAAAATCATTCACCGCAAACAGATAAAACAGCGAACCAAAAGAGACAGTCAATGCCAAAAACATTGCCCAAGTCATCGGGCGGGCAAGAGCAATTAAGGTGCTATTTTGCTTTTCTGCTCCCCAAATCGGTAAAATTGCCAATAATACAGAAATAGCTAAAGCGAGTGCCAAAGCATAATTGCCTAATTCTGCAATCATTTAGTTTCCCCTTGTGTATTGGCTTTTTGGGCTTCAGCTTCTGCTTTCATTTTGCGATCCGTTTCCGATTCGCCTTTTAAATCTTGCTCTGAAACACCTGATTTTTTATGTTGATCTTTCAATTTATCACCTAATTCAGGTGGCATATAGTTTTCATCGTGTTTTGCCAATACTTCCGTTGCTTTTAAACGAGTCGGCTCAATGAGCACACCTTGTGCCACAATGCCCTGCCCTTCACGGAATAAATCAGGCAAAATGCCCTCGTATTCCACAGTAATGGAAGGTCCAACATCGTTTAAATCAAATACCACTTTTAAGGTTTTATCATCACGTTTAACCGTATCTTCCACAACCATTCCGCCCACACGAATACGCTGTCCGACTTCTGGCTTTTGTTTAGGATCATCATTTTTACCATTGACAATTTCAGATGGCGTGTAGAAAAGATCGATATTTTGGCTTAACGCATAAAGTGTCAATCCTGCTGCCACAGAAAGCCCAAGCAATACTGAAAGTACTACTTTCAATCTTGATTTTCGTCTTGGATTCATCGTAATCACCCTCAAAAACAGATGCAAATTGCATCAAAAATATTCAAAAAATAAGCTATTATAAGAATAACAAAAAACCGCAAAATATTCCTCATATTCAAAGGAAGTTTTGCGATTTCTCAAATTAAATACCTATAAAGAAGTATTAATAGAATATTTGCAAAATTTTAACGTTTTTTAACCACTTGTATTTGCACTATTAATATGACTGTTTGAGCTTTTCTTCTCTTGCCAACTCTTTTTTCGCTTGGGCTAAAATTGCCCTGTGTTCACGGCGGCTTAACCAAATCAAGCCACCTACCGCAATAAAAGTAACCGCATAAGAGAGCCATACGTAGAAACCGTAGCCACCCATTGCGAAGAAATCGCTGATTGATTCAAATTGAAATGTCATTTCTATCTCCTGCTTTCTTATGCTGATTTCGCTAAATTTTTAACCCAAGGGCGATTACGCTCATCTTTTAATAATGCGATACGATAACGCCAAATACTAAACCACGCTGTAAAAATAAGTGTGCCTAAAATCGCCAATAATAGCGGAATAAGCATTTCAACCGCCATTGATGGTTTGTCGAACTTAGTAATAGTTGCTCCTTGATGTAGCGTATTCCACCACTCCACAGAGAAGTGAATAATCGGCAGGTTAATTACCCCAACCACAGAAAGCACTGCTGCAGCTTTTGCCCCCGTTTGTTTATCTTGAAACGCTGAATAAAGAGCCATTACCCCAATATAAAGGAAGAAAAGCACTAAGGCTGAGGTTAAGCGTGCGTCCCACACCCACCAAGTTCCCCACATTGGTTTTCCCCAAATCGCTCCTGTGGCAAGAGAGATAAAGGCGAAAACTAAACCGATAGGTGCCATTGAGATCATCGCTAAATTCGCTTGGCGAATCTGCCATACTAACGCCACTAATCCTGCCACCGCCATTGAACCATACACGCCCATCGACCAAATTGCTGCCGGAACATGGATAAAGATAATACGGTAGCTATCGCCCTGTTGGTAATCTTTTGGCGCAAATGCCAACCCCCATACAAAAGCAACCGTGAGCATAATCAAACTTAGCCAACCTAAAAACGGTTGGATTTTCCCTAGCAAATGATACTGCGTTTCAGATTTTGCATAAGGGTGTAGCCATTTCCACATATATTTCTCCAAAGTAAATAACTCCCCTCGCCCGTTTACGGAAGAGGGACGATTTGAGCTTCGTTCAGAAGCGAAAATCAGGGAGAGGGGAAATTTGCAAATTTTCGCAATAATTCGACCGCCTTCCCTCTCTCTGAAAAATTTACCTTTGAACGAGGTGTTTTTCGGTCTCTCTCCCTCTTGAGGGAGAGAAGATGTTTTAGTTCAAACTAATTCTTAATGCACCGGCGATCGTAAACGGCGAAAAAGTTAAGGTAATTGCTAAAATTGCGCCAAGAATGGCAAGTTGTCCGCTGTAGCCCATATTTAACGTGGCAGCTTCTAGCACCGCTGCAGCAAAAATCAGCACAGGTAAAAACAGTGGTAAAATTAATAAGCTGAGTAATGTTCCACCTTTGCGTAAGCCAACTGTTAATGCTACACCTATCGCACCTAAGCAGCTTAAAATCGGCGTGCCAAGTAACAAAGTTAGCACCAATGCCCACCAAACGTGCGTTTCAAGCGAAAGTAAAATTGCCGCAATCGGTGAAAGTAAAATCAGCGGTAAGCCCGTTAAAGCCCAGTGAGCAACCACTTTCGCTAATGCAACTTGCGGTAATCCAACAGGCAATAACATTAATTGCTCTAATGAACCATCTAAATAATCATCTCGGAATAAACGTTCAAAAGAAAGTAAGGCGGAAAGCAGTGCCGCTACCCACGCAATACCTCCGGCAATTTTACCTAATAATTCAGGATTCGGCCCCATTAAAATCGGGAATACAGTAATAACCATTAAAAAGAACCAAAGCGGATTTAAAATTTCCGATGGTTTGCGAAAAGCAATGGTTAATTCACGCTGAATAATGCTAAATAGAATCATACTTTAAACTGATCTAAGGAAATAATCGTTACTTTATCACTGTCTGCTGCTTGGTGACTGGTGAAAATCACTAATCCGCCTTTTTCACAATGCTGTTCGATATGAGAAATCAAATCCGCTACCCCTTTTTTATCAATAGCGGTAAAGGGTTCATCTAAAATCCAAAGTTTCGCCTGCGTAAGCCATAATTTCGCCAGAGCCACACGCCGTTGTTGCCCGGCAGATAATTGAGAGCAAGGCAAATCTTCTCGCCCGATAAGGGAAACTTTATTCAATGCCTCCCACAACGACTCATCATCTTGAGGTAGCTGTTGCACCTTTTGGAAAAAACGTAAATTCTCCCACGCAGTCAGTTCCGGCTTCACACCCGAATAATGCCCTAAATAAAAGAGTTCCGAATAGTATTCATCACGTTGCTTTTGAATAGGGATATCATTCCACAACACCTCGCCTTCAGCAGGTAAAGAAAGCCCGGCTAAAATACGTAACAGGCTGGTTTTCCCAATACCATTATGCCCTTCAATCTGCACCCAATCACCACTGTTTACAATAAGGTTACACCCTTCAAATAAACGGGTTTCTCCTCGCTCACAAGCAATGCTCTGCAATTTAAGCTGATATTGGGCTGTTAGGTTCATCATAATTCAGTAGGAAGAAAAATTTTAGCTGAAGTGTAACATAAGCTATTCTTTTAACGTAGCAAATAAGTTACTTATTTAGAGGTAGCAAGCGGTCAAATTTTCAAAAATTTTTGAAAATTTTGATAAGAATCAAACCGCTTGTTATAGAGAAAGGGTTTCTTTTACAAAAGGAATAGTTAATTTTCGCTGAGCTTGGAGCGATGCGTGGTCTAATTTATCTAATATTTTGGATAGCTCTTCCAAATCCGAGCCGATTTTTTTCAGCAGAAAATGAGCAACCTCATCAGAAAGCTCTATCCCTTTTTGGTGTGCATTGGCTTGCAAAATATGGCATTTTTGCTCGTCAGTAAGATCGCTTAATTGATACACCTCTCCCCACGTTAAACGGGAGCGCAAGTCTGGCAGCTTAATATTTAATTGATGTAGCGGGCAATCCGCACTAATTAACAACAAGGTCTTTATACCATCACTAAATAGCCCTTGTTGCTCTCGAATTTGATTGAATAAGTTGAAAATAGCCAGTTCCCACTCCTCATCGCCAGCAATGGCTTGAATATCATCTAAACAAATCACATTCAGCAGCTCGGCATTATCTAAAACCAATGGCGAGAAATAATAGGCTTTTTTGAGTGGAATATAGCTTGAGGTTTGCTGGTTTAAAAGAAAGTGATTACTCACGGCTTTTAACAGATGACTTTTACCACAGCTTTTTTCGCCCCAAATGTAGAAAAACGGCTGTTGTACATCGGCAAAATTCCGTTTGAGAGATTCAAGCAACACTTCGCTATTTTCTGCATAGAAATTATCGAAAGTGTCTTCATCAATTTGATAAATCGGTAGAGGTAACTGCAAAATATTCCTTAAAGCCAGCCATCAAAACTCTGTAAGAATATCGGAAAACCGCTATTTTGAGAAGCATAAATTGCTCAATTAGCTTTCATTTGTAAATTTTAATAAAGTCCTACCTCTATTTGTTAAAAAAAGATTGCAGTTCGCTAAAAAAATTGTATATTCAGAACTTCACATAAAAAAAGTAATTCAACCTATAAATAAAACTCAAGGAGTGAAAATGAAACACCTAGCTAAACTTTCGTTAATTGCTATGGCGATTGCAGGCTCTGCAACAGCAGTGGCAGCACCAAAAACTTTCGTTTATTGTTTAGAAGCCTCTCCATCAGCAATGAGCCCAGTATTAGTCACAGACGGTGCAAGTATTGATGCCAATGCTCGCCCTATTTATAACAAATTAGTGGATTTTGAAGAAGGCACAACCAATGTTATCCCATCATTAGCAGAAAAATGGGATATTTCTGAAGATGGTAAAACCTATACTTTCCATCTGCGTAAAGGCGTGAAATTCCACGATAATAAAGAATTCAAACCAAGCCGTGATTTAAATGCAGATGACGTATTATTCTCAATTAATCGTCAGCTTGACCCGAACCACCCATTCCACAAAGTATCAGGCGGAAACTATGAATACTTTATCGGTATGGATATGCAAAATATCATTGATAAAGTGGAAAAAGTGGACGATCACACCGTTAAAATTAGCTTAAAAGTGCCAAATGCACCATTCTTAGCAAACTTAGCGATGGATTTTAACGCTGTTTATTCTGCGGAATATGCAGAACAATCATTAAAAGCAGGTAAACCGGAGCGTATTGATACCAATCCAATCGGTAGTGGCCCATTCCAATTTGTGGATTACCAAAAAGATGCAACGGTTCGTTACAAAGCCTTTGAAAACTACTGGCAAGGAAAGGCGAAAATCGACCGCTTAGTGTTTGCGATTACCCCAGATGCGTCTGTACGCTTAGCGAAATTACAAAAAGGCGAATGCCACGCAATGCCGTATCCTAACCCTGCGGATATCGAAACACTGAAAAAAGATGCTAATATTGAGTTAATGAGCCAATCAGGTATGAACGTAGGCTATCTTGCATTGAACTCATCAATCAAGCCGTTAGATAACCAAAAAGTTCGCCAAGCGTTAAACCACGCTGTGAACAAACAAGCAATTGTTGATGCGGTGTATCAAGGTGCTGGTCAAGTTGCGAAAAACCCAATTCCACCAACAATGTGGAGCTACAATGAAGCAATTCAAGACTATGACTACAACCCTGAAAAAGCAAAAGCGTTATTAAAAGAAGCAGGTTTTGAGAACGGCTTTACCACCGAACTTTGGGCAATGCCAGTAGCTCGTCCGTACAACCCGAATGCACGTCGTATGGCTGAACTTATCCAAGAAGACTGGAAAAAAGTGGGCGTGAATGCGAAAATCGTGAGCTACGAATGGGGCGAATACCTCAAACGTTTACGTCAAGGCGAAGCAGCAACGTCAATGATCGGTTGGACAGGTGACAACGGCGACCCAGACAACTTCTTAAACACATTATTAAGCTGTTCAGCGGTTGAAGCAGGTTCAAACTATGCTAAATTCTGCCACAAACCGTTTGAAGAAGTGGTAATTGGTGCAGCTCAAGAAAGCGACAAAGAAAAACGTACCGAGCTTTATAAACAAGCTCAAGTGATCTTTAAAGAGCAAGCTCCTTGGGTTACCATTGCTCACTCAACGGTTTACTTCCCTGTGCGTAAAGAAGTAAAAGGTTATGTAATGAGCCCATTTGGCTTACATGACTTCTACAACGTAGAACTTGCAGATAAATAATCTGCCTGCAAGCGGTGGAATTTTGCAGATTTTTTGCAAATTTTGACCGCTTGTCGTTACTATTGTAGGGGCGGGCCCTGTGCCCGCCCGAATACATGCGGATATAACGGGCGGGTACAGGACCCGCTCCTACTAATTAATCTAATAGTACAATAAGTTGTACAGATATTTTCATTATGTTCCAATTTATCCTTAAACGCATATTAATGGTGATCCCCACCTTTATCGCCATTACTTTAATTACTTTTGCCCTTGTGCATTTTATCCCCGGCGATCCAATTGAGATTCGAATGGGAGAACGTGGATTATCACCCGAAGTTCATCAACAGATGATGGAACAGCTCGGTTTAAACCGACCGTTGTTTGAACAATATTTCAGTTATATCGGTGGCGTGCTACAAGGCGATCTTGGCAGATCGTTTCGTAATAACGAACCTGTATTAAAAGAATTTTTTACCCTTTTCCCTGCAACGGTTGAGCTGGCATTTTTCGCCTTGCTCTGGTCGCTTATTTTAGGGATCTTCTTAGGCGTGATTGCAGCGGTTAAAAAAGAGTCTTGGATTTCACACACCGTTACCACGCTTTCACTGACTGGCTATTCAATGCCGATTTTCTGGTGGGGTTTGGTGCTAATCCTTTATGTTTCTACCCCATTAGGATTACCTGCTTCGGGGCGTTTGCCGTCTGAATATTGGATTGAAGCCGAAACAGGTTTTATGCTGATTGATACTTGGCGTTCAAACGAACCAGGTGCGTTTTTAGCCGCAATAAAATCCTTGGTTCTGCCTGCTATCGTATTAGGTACAATTCCACTTGCGGTCATTACCCGTATGACCCGTTCCTCAATGCTTGAGGTGCTAGGCGAAGATTATATCCGCACCGCTAAAGCGAAAGGCTTGAACACCACTCGTATTGTGATTGTTCACGCCCTGAGAAATGCATTAATTCCTGTGGTAACCGTAGTGGGCTTGATTGTAGGGCAACTTTTGTCAGGGGCGGTTTTAACCGAAAATATCTTCTCGTGGCCGGGCATCGGCAAATGGATCATTGATGCCATCAACAGCCGTGATTACCCTGTATTACAAGGCTCTGTGTTAATCATTGCCACTATTATTATTTTAGTTAATTTAACCGTAGATTTAATTTACGGTATTGTAAACCCAAGAATCCGCCATTCATAACAAGCTAACAAGCGGTTGCAAAAAATATCTGAAAACAACCGCTTGTACTTTAGGATTTGGGCTCATTTTATTTTTGGAGTGATGAATGTCTTCAATAACATTGTCTGCACCTAAACCAAAAACGCCGCTACAGGAGTTCTGGTACTATTTTTGTCAAAATCGAGGTGCATTAATCGGACTTACCTTTATTGCTATAGTCTTTGTTGCTTGCGTGTTCGCACCTTGGGTTGCCCCATTTGATCCAATCGAACAAAACCGTAGTGCATTATTATTGCCACCCGCTTGGTTTGAAGGGGGAAATTCCGCTCATTTACTCGGTACTGATGATATCGGGCGTGATATTCTGTCTCGTATTATTTACGGTGCAAGATTATCTGTCTTTATCGGCTTAATCATTGTGCTACTTTCTTTTGTATTCGGCGTAATTTTAGGCTTAATTGCAGGTTATTACGGCGGTATGCTTGATATCATCATTATGCGATTTGTAGATATTATGCTTGCCATTCCAAGCTTGCTTTTAACCATTGGCGTGGTAACCATTCTTGGTCCATCGCTGACTAACGCAGCCATTGCGATTGCGGCAGTTTCTATTCCAAGCTATGTGCGTTTAACTCGAGCTCAAGTATTAAGTGAGAAAAACCGTGATTATGTAACCGCTTCCCGTGTAGCAGGAGCAAGTGTGTTGCGTTTAATGTTTGTGGTTATCTTGCCAAACTGTTTAGCTCCGCTTATCGTACAAATGACGATGGGTATTTCAAATGCGATTTTAGAACTCGCTGCACTCGGCTTCTTAGGTATTGGGGCTCAACCACCAACACCTGAACTAGGAACGATGCTTGCCGAATCTCGTGGCTTTATGCAATCAGCAAACTGGTTAGTAACCATTCCGGGTTTGGCGATTTTATCGTTAGTATTAGCATTCAACTTAATGGGCGATGGCTTGCGTGATGCTCTCGATCCAAAACTAAAACAATAGGAGAGACAAGATGGCATTATTAACTGTTAATCAGCTTTCCGTCCATTTTGGCGATGAAAAAACGCCATTTAAAGCGGTAGATCGAGTAAGTTACGAAGTCAATGAAGGCGAAGTATTAGGCATTGTAGGCGAATCAGGTTCAGGGAAATCGGTCAGCTCCCTCGCGATTATGGGCTTAATTGACTTTCCCGGCCGTGTAATGGCAGAAAATTTACACTTTAATGGCAATGATTTGTTGGCATTAAAACCAAAGGAAAAGCAACAAATTGTCGGGGCTGATGTGTCTATGATTTTCCAAGATGCAATGACTAGCCTCAACCCAAGCTATACCGTTGGCTATCAGATTATGGAAGCGTTGAAAGTCCATCAAGGTGGTTCAAAAGCAAGCCGCCGTGAGCGAGCGATTGAGCTACTCACAATGGTGGGTATTCCAGATCCTGAATCTCGTTTAGAGGTGTATCCGCACCAACTTTCAGGTGGTATGAGTCAGCGAGTAATGATTGCAATGGCGATTGCCTGTAACCCTAAATTATTGATTGCTGATGAGCCAACAACTGCACTTGATGTAACCATTCAAGCACAGATCATCGACTTACTGCTAGAACTACAACGCAAAGAGAATATGGCGTTGATCTTGATTACGCACGACTTGGCACTGGTTGCCGAAGCGGCTCATCGTATTATCGTAATGTATGCAGGGCAAGTGGTTGAAGAAGGGAAAGCAGAAGAAATTTTCAGCTCACCGCTTCACCCTTACACCCAAGCGTTGCTGAAAGCCTTACCTGAATTTGCCGAAGGTAAATCTCGCTTGCAATCTCTGCCAGGTGTTGTACCGGGTAAATATGACCGACCACAGGGCTGTTTGCTCAATCCTCGCTGCCCGTATGCAACGGAGAAATGCCGTGTTGAAGAGCCCCTAATGCAGATTATCAACGGCAGACAGGTAAAATGCCATTATCCGTTGAGTGAGCAAGGTAATCCAACAATATAAGACGCTATATTGGCATCCGCTGTATCTTTAACTTGCAAAAAATTTTGTAAAATGCACCGCTTGTGGTCGCAAGCATTGCGACCCTACGGTTTTCCGAGAAGGAAAAAGAATGAACGAAAATAATCAATCTCCACCGCTATTAGATGCGATTAATTTAAAAAAATACTACCCCGTCAAAAAGGGAATGTTCGTACCGCCAAAACTCGTTAAAGCGGTTGATGGCGTATCATTTACGCTTGAGCGTGGCAAAACATTGGCGATTGTAGGCGAATCGGGCTGTGGAAAATCAACATTGGGGCGAATGCTCACAATGATTGAAAGCCCCACTGAAGGCGAATTATTCTACAACGGGCAGAATTTCTTAGTAAATGATAAAGAAACCGCTCAGCTACGCCGTAAAAAAATTCAAATTGTATTCCAAAATCCCTATAGCTCACTCAACCCTCGTAAAAAAGTGGGAGCAATTTTGGAAGAGCCTTTACTTATTAATACTGACTTATCCGCAAAACAGCGTAAAGAAAAAGTATTAGAAATGATGGCAAAAGTGGGCTTAAAGCCTGAATTTTATGACCGTTATCCGCATATGTTCTCGGGTGGACAACGTCAGCGAATTGCGATTGCTCGTGGCTTAATGTTACAACCCGACATTGTAGTGGCTGATGAACCTGTTTCTGCATTAGACGTTTCGGTTAGAGCCCAAGTGCTTAACTTGATGATGGATCTGCAAGAAGAAATGGGCTTATCTTATGTGTTTATTTCTCACGATTTATCCGTTGTGGAACATATTGCCGATGAAGTGATGGTAATGTATTTAGGGCGTTGTGTTGAGCAAGGAGATACGAAAACGATTTTTAGTAATCCTCGCCACCCTTATACACAAGCCTTGCTTTCAGCAACACCACGTTTAGATCCAAATCAACGTCGTGAACGCATTAAGCTAACAGGCGAGCTGCCAAGCCCGCTTAAACCACCAAAAGGTTGTGCTTTCAATGCCCGTTGCCGTTTTGCTACAGATCGTTGCTATGTTGAACGACCTGAGTTAAAAACCTACAAAGACGGCACAAAGATTGCTTGCTTCGTGGTGGAAGAATAATTGACAAGCGGTACGATTTTGTAAAAAATTTGCAAATCGTGCCGCTTTTCTTTAAGGAAAAATATGAAGCGTTATTTTTTATTATTTGGATTGCTACTTAGCACCTATTCCCACGCTATTGAAAAATTGAATGTGCAGTTATGGGCAGAGCGAGATCTGATTTCTAACGACGACAAATATATCCTGAATTTACACACAGGCGATTGGCGATCTGGCGGTATTCTCTATTGGGTTGGCACAACCAATAGTTTGCATTTTCGAGGCAATCAAAAAGGGCTAGATTTTACATTAAGTTCTTTTGAGCTGGGCGGAGGAGAAAAACCGTCTGAATATAAAATAGCAGGAAAGCTAACGCCTCATCTTAACCGCTTTGAAGCAAAGCTACACCATCTGCCAAGTCAAAATGTTGAAAAATTAACCTTTGGATCGCTTTTTTGGCAGCCTGATCGCCCTCAACATTTGATCGAATTTTGGGGAGAGCCACAACCCTATAACCGAGTGAAGATTGATGAAATCCGCATTCTCGAACGAGAAAGCCGTCAGTTACTGCAAACCATTGAAGTATCACACAAAAATGATATTTACCAAGAAGGGCTTGCAGCACGCTATATTGATTTAAACTTCGATGGCTATTTTGATATTGCCATGCAAGTTGGGGGAGATTTTGAGGCTGGCGGTTACCGTTATTGGCTCTATAATGCTTCCACTCAAAAATACGAGCTTTCAGAGGAACTCAGCAAACTCACTCGCTATCCATCACGGGATATTATCCTCCGTGAATTGCGACTTTTAGAAGGCACAGTGAAGTGGTAAATGAGGATTTTGCTCACAAGCATTTTAATTATTAAGGAGAAACAATGGCAAACTTTATCCGAAAAACATTTGGCGGATTATCACTTAGTTACTATCTAAGGCATTTCTTATTTGGGTTACTGATTTTTGCCTTATTTATCTTCGCAGGCGTAAAGCACCCTAAAACAGGCGAATGGAATATACCCGTTCTTACCATTCTAATTATTAGCCAATTTCTTTACCCTTACGCACGTTTTGTGTATGAAAGCATTATTGACTATATCTTCGGAAATAATGTGTTCTTTGCGAATGCGATTTTAGTTTTAATTGTGAAGTTATTTACTATGATCTTATGCTATAGCTTTGCAATTTTTATTGCTCCAATTGGGCTGATTTATCTCTATTTTTATCATACCAAACAAGAAAAATTACATAATTCATAAAATAAAAAGGGCTGAACTAGATAAGTTTAGCCCTTTTGCTCAATATTACATTATCGTTGAACGACCTTTATTTAAGAGCTTAGTTAAAACATTTTCCGCAGATTGCTCAATTTGTCTGCCAATTTTTTGGCTCAATGTTTTCTTCTCTTTGTATTTTAATTCAATCACATCTTTCTCAAAGATTGCATTTAAAATCAGATCATCGCTGGTTGCGATTTCATCAACTAAATTTAACTCAATCGCTTGTTGCCCGAACCAATGTTCACCTGTTGCGACCTTTTCAATATCCAACTGTGGACGATTCTGTGCCACAAACTCTTTAAACAATGAATGGGTTTCTTCTAGCTCTTGCTGGAATTTCTGCTTGCCTTTCTCCGTATTTTCGCCCACTAAAGTTACTGTGCGTTTATATTCGCCAGCGGTCATCACATCAACATCAATATCGTGCTTTTTCAAGAAACGATGGATATTCGGTACTTGAGCCACAACCCCTACCGAGCCAATCACCGCAAAAGGAGCAGCCACAATTTTATTTGCCACACACGCCATCATATAGCCACCACTTGCCGCAACTTTATCCACCGCTGCAATTAAAGGAATGTTGCGATCACGCAAGCGTTGCAGCTGCGAAGCTGCTAACCCGTAACCGTGAACCACACCGCCCGGGCTTTCGAGCTTGAGCAATACTTCATCTTTCTCAGGATTAGCAAGGCTGATTACCGCATCAATTTCTCGGCGTAAAGAATTGACCTCGTGAGCCATCATATCACCATTAAAGTTCAGCACAAATAAGCGAGATGGAGCTTCTTCACTTTCTCCACCTTCTTTTAAACGCTTTTTCTCCGCTTTTGCTTTCTCTTTTTCCGCTTTTTTCTCTTGCTTTTCTTGATATTTTAATTCAGCGTCGCTCAAAAAAAAGCCTGCAAGCGATTTTTGCTGTTCCTTATATTTTTTCGTTAAATTGGTAATGGATACTGTACCGTTTTCAGTTTGCTTTTTCGATTCCAAAATCAACATTACCACCACTGCAACAATGCCGAAAACCGTCAATAATTCTAATAAGAAAATACCATAATTAAGTAAAACTTCTTTCCACATACTTCTTCCTTTTTGCAAAAAAATTAATAAATATGACCGCTTGTAGAGCCATTTAATAAATCGATAACCGCTTGAGCCGCTTGCTCGTCTGCATTACATTGAATTGACTTGTGCAACTCAAAAAATCGCTGTTTTAAACCTGCCTTTTTAGCTTGGCTTTCTGTATCCTCTGCAAGAAAAACCGCTAAATGTTTTGCTAAATTCTCTGGATTACACTCCTCTTGGATTAGCTCTGGCACAAGAAGTTCTTGAGCAAGCAAATTAGGCAGAGAAATATAGTCCGTCTTAACTAGCCTCTTTGCCAGCCAATAAGTAAGCGGTTTCATTTTATAACCCACCACCATTGGCGATTTACACAACATTGCTTCTAATGCTGCCGTACCAGACGCTAAGAGAGTGCATTCCGCTGCAATCATCGCCTCACGAGCTTTACCTTGAATAATGTTAAGTTCTAACTCTGGAGCAACTTGGACTTTAATTTCATTAAATTGTGCAATTCGTTTTTCATTTACCATTGGCACTAAGAATTGCAAATCAGGAAAACGAGCCTTTAAAAGCTGAGCTGTTCTTAAAAATGGCTCAGCTAAAAACTGGATTTCACTCCCCCTACTCCCCACCAGAATTGCCATATAGCGTTTACTTTCATCAATATTAAGCGATAAACAGGATTGCGAACGGCTTGGATCTAAAGGAATCGCATCTGCCATTGTATGCCCAATAAAACGGCAAGGTACATTAAACCTATCATAGAACGCTTTCTCAAATGGCAGAAATGCTAATACCAAATTAGTCGCTCTCGCAATTTTAAATACCCGCTTTTGACGCCACGCCCACACAGAGGGGCTAACATAGTGAATCGTTTTAATGCCATTCGCTTTCAGTTTTTCTTCAACGGTTAAGTTAAAATCTGGTGCATCAATGCCAATAAAAATATCAGGCTTTAATTGAAGCATTTCGTCAATCACTTGCTTACGGCGTTTTAGTAATCGTGGTAAGTGTTTAACCACTTCAGCCAAGCCCATTACTGAAAGCTCTTCCATATCAAATAGCGTTTCACAACCTGCAGAAATCATTCTCGGGCCTGCTACTCCAATAAATTTAGCATTCGGATAATGCTTTTTTAGCTCTTTAATTAGCCCCGCTCCGAGAATATCGCCAGATACCTCTCCTGCTACTAATCCAATAATAGGTGCTTTTTCTTTCATCTCAAAATCTATTGGTAATTTATAATGGATCTATTATAGCCAATCATTATATAAACTAACAAAAGAATATTGCTCAGGATAGTATCTTCACATAAACTAATCTCTCTTTTTATATTTTATTTCAAATGGAGTGATCTTATGAAAAAAACAACATTAGCTATTTTAGCTTCCGCTCTAGTAGCAAATGCAGCTTCTGCAGTTACTATCTATGAGCATAAAGAGACAGAGACACAGCTTGACTTTATTGGTTCTGCTCGCATCAAATGGGAAAGCACATCAGATAAAGTTTCACCGGTAAATGGTGAAACTACCCGTCAGCACATCAACCACGCAGTAGATAACAACAGCTCTCGTTTCGGCTTCCGTTTAACCCAACAAGTTGGTCACGGTTTCTACGCACTAGGCCGTATTGAATGGCGTATGCGTGGTGATTCAAGTTCTCAGCACAATTTCGATCATCTTTATACTCATCAGCTCTATGCTGGTATCGGTCATAAACAATACGGTGAATTAACTTACGGTAATATGACAAATATTGCTGATGAAGTAAGACAAACTGATTTACCAAATACATTAAGCTTAAGTGATGGTTTATTAAATTCTGCTTCACGCCGTACACTTCAATATGTTTACAAAGGTATTGATGGCTTAAAACTAGGTGTATTCTATGGTGGCAATAGCCAACGTGGAAATAATAACTTAGATTTAGCAAATGAACGTAAAGACGTTTGGGGCGCTGCAGCAATCTATAACTATAAGATTGATGATAACCAAAGCCTAAAATTAGCAACCGGTACGACTCGTGAACGTTTTGAACAATCAATCGGCAACTACGAGCGTACAGCATTTGCTTTTGGCACAGCCTATATCTATGGAAAAACGACCGTTGGCTTAGATTTAGAACGCCGTGAAACGGAAGATCAAAATGCTATCGGTCACAAACGTATCGAAAAAGAAGTTCGCACTGTGTTACTCCATCGTTTAACCGATCAATGGAATGCCTATACTATGTATGCGTACAAAGAAAACAAGTTAAATGCAGCTGGTTTAGCTAATGATACTAAAGTGAAAAGAAACCAGTTTATGGTGGGTACAGAATACTACGTTATTCCAAAACACTTAAAAGGTTTTGTTGAATGGCAAGCAACCCGAGCTAAAAACTATACCAATGATGTTAAAACATCAAAATCACGTAATTACACAACAGTTGTTGGTGTACGTGCTTATTGGTAATCAAACTATCTTTTTGTGAATAAAAAGCCTCTCAAGTTGAGAGGTTTTTTTATGGTTCAGAAGTGAGCATTTCGTATGCTGTAAATCTCACCAAAAACACCTGCTTGCCCTAATTTTTCTTTTCTCTCTCAATAACAAGCNGAAGTGAGCATTTCGTATGCTGTAAATCTCACCAAAAACACCTGCTTGCCCTAATTTTTCTTTTCTCTCTCAATAACAAGCGGTCCTTTTTCTTCATTTTTTTGCAAAGCTAAAATCTATCAATAATCTATCCCTGTTATAAATACCAAACCTCAAAATAACAAAAACCCCTTAAGTATCTCTACTTAAGGGGATTCCTAAATTAATAACCCGACGATGCTCTACTCTCACATGGCGAATCACCACACTACCATCGACGTTACTGCGTTTTACTTCTGAGTTCGGTATGGAGTCAGGTAGCACCACAGCACTATGGTCGTCGGGAAAATCTTGTTGATTTTCTGTCTTCTCTATTTTTTCGTTCTTTAATCTAAAAACAAGCTCTCACATTGAGTATTCTTTTCTTCGTTTGTCTGTTTGTTTAGT
>NZ_JBGTYY010000013.1:0-52885 GCF_041807705.1 Mannheimia kashgarensis | reverse complement strand
CTTGTGTTTAATGAGAGGGTTGTAAGTAATAAAACATGAGAGTTTCCTTTTTGTTTAGATTGATTTTTGACACTCATATTCTAAACGGGAAACTCTCACTTTTTAGAGTGAATTGTCAGATCAAGCCTGATCTTCTGCAGCATTCCAACTAACCAATGTACATCAACACAATCCACCCCACTGATAGTTAAAAAACCTGAATTCCCCTCTGTATTTGGAATATCGTTAAAACCAGATAATGAGACCGTTAAACAAAATGGAGGCAAACCATTTTCTTGATTACGCTCGCCATCGAAGTGAATTTTTATATAATTAGTATTTACAACCCGATAATAACGTTTAGCGATATGCTGCACTACACCTGTGCTACTTTTAGTGCGGCATAGAGTTCAGAAATATTATATTTCCGCATTAATTCTGCACGCTCTGCTTTTTCTTCTGGCTCTGCCATTGCAAGAGCAAGGTAAATGCTCGGCGGTACAACACGGAATAAGGTTTCTTGTTTACTTGATAGCAGCACACCCTCAGTATATTTACGGTTTTCTTTCCGAACAGAAGTAATGAGTTGAATTTGAGCCTTAGTAAGTTGTTTAAAGTTATCCTGTAACGCATCTGTTACCTGTGTGCGAAGTTCTCCTAAATAGTCAGAAGAACGGCCTTCTGTTGGGATCATTGTTAATTCATAGACTACTCCAACTGAACGACCATCTTCGAGCAGTAACATTTTTTGTTCATCTAAAAATTCAGTATAGGGTAACTTATCTACAAAATATGAATTAGGCTGATACTGTTTAGCGTGTTCCGCTCGAGTATAATTTCCCTGACGGTGGACAAAAGGTATATTATCTGCTAAATCTGAAGCAGCAGATTGAGCCACTAAAGTTGATTCTGGAATCTTTTAAAAGCGGTCAAATTCCCCAAAAACTTTGCAAATCCCCTCTGCACTTTGACCGCTTGCCCCTTGATCTCAATCAACTTCCCCACCGATATGTGGAAAACCACAATACCCATCTCTATCACCACAAACCTACAATACCACCATTCATTAAAATAATTGTGGGGGAAGTATGGAATTATCCAGACGCTTGTTTTTAAAAGAATTTTCTGCTTTAACGGTGGGAGCGTCAGCGGTTCCGTTGGCTCAGGCGAAGAGGTTTATGCCTGATCGCCGTGAGGGAGACGAAGCGAAACGCTATGGAATGTTGATTGATCTACGCAAATGTATCGGCTGTCAGGCTTGCACGGTGAGCTGTTCGGTGGAGAATTCTACGCCGTTGCATAGTTTCCGCACCACCGTTCGCCAGTATGAGGTTACCAACGGTCAGCAAGTGGCGAACAATGTGGTGCTGCCTCGCTTATGTAACCACTGCGACCAGCCGCCGTGCGTGCCGGTTTGCCCTGTGCAGGCGACTTTCCAACGCAAAGACGGCGTGGTGGTAATCAATAATGAGCAGTGCATCGGCCGCGGCTACTGCGTGCAGGCCTGTCCGTACGACGCCCGTTTTATCAATGAAGAGACCAAAACTGCCGATAAATGCACCTTCTGCACCCATCGTTTGGAAGCGGGTTTGCTACCGGCGTGCGTGGAAAGCTGTGTAGGCGGTGCGAGGGTAATTGGCGATTTAAACGACCCAAACAGCCAAATTTCTCAGCTTTATCAATCACATAAAGATGAACTTAAAGTATTAAAACTGGAGGCTGGCACGGTGCCGTATGTGTTCTATTTAGGCTTAGACGAGGCGTTTGTGAGCAAAGTCGAAGGTCAGCCGATGCTTTGGACAGGGGAGGCGTAAGATGGAAAATGCAGTAATCAATGAAATTTTAGTAGAACCACAACATATCGTCTGGTTGCCGTGGATTGTCAATTATTTCTTCTTTGTCGGCGTGGCGGCAACGGCGGTTTTCACGGCGGTGCTGTTTGCAAAAAAATCTCAGAAACCGACCGCTTGTGAATTGGCTGCGGTTACAGTGGCGTTTATCGGCTCGATTGTCGCCCCTGTTGCTTTAACCGCCGACCTGCACCAACCAAGCCGCATTCTGCATTTCTACACCGATTTTGCGTGGTGGTCGCCGATGGCGTGGGGGGCGATTATTCTGCCACTGTTTAGCGTGGCGGTTGCAGGCTATTTTGTGCTTGTGCTAGCTCAACATTCGCAACCGAATATGCCGAAATGGTTGGCTTGGCTGAATTTGCCAATCCTACGCAATCAAACCTTGCTCTGGGCATTCCGCCTGTTGTCGTTACTCACGGCGGTCGGGATTATCGGCTACACCGTGCTGGAAACCTACCAAACCGGCACAAGAGCTTTGTGGCACAACGGCTGGCTACTACCTATTATGCTCTTCTCGGCGTGGGCAGTGGCATTTGGCTTAACCCAATTCATTGCTGAAAAATGTGGGGGCGTATGTCATACGCCCAAGGGGCAAAATCAGGGCGTACACCGTACGCCCCTACAAATCTTGTTGATTGTAACCGCACTTTCCGTCCTCGGCTTGACTTTCCACAACGCCGACACCCAACGGAATTTCGCCCTACTGTTCAACGGCTCAATCACCGCCTACCTTGTCGGCATTTTCTGGCTAATTGCCCTCATTTGCAATTTTTCCGCCAAAAACCACCGCTTGCAATGGCTCGGCGTGCTTGCCCTCATCGCCTTCGGCTGGCTACTCCGCTGGGTGCTGGTGATCCAAGTCCAAACTATCGCTAAAACCAATGCCTTGCAAAATCCATATCATTTTGATTGGACCGCTGTCGATGGTGGATTGGGGATTTTGTCGATTTGGGGGTTGGCGATGTTGGTGAGTATCGTAGTGTGGCAGGTTGTGTGTCTGAGCATTCATAAAGAAAAGTGATAACACATTTTTTCCAACGAAAAAGCATGTAATTAGTACATTTTTTCAAATGAATAAAAAGAAGCGGGCTTGCAAGCGGTCAGATTTACCTAATTTTGCAATTTTTCTGGGTATAACCATAAAAACATATTAAATTCACCAAGTGTTTAGGCTTATACCCATAAAAAGTAGTGATAACAAGCGGTCAAGTGCGGTCAGAATTTTGCGGATTTTGGCCACACTGAAAATTATATAATATGCATCAAGAAATTCTAAATTTCTCGTTCAATTCTCTCAATCTCCGCAATCAGCTTCTCGCGAGTATCTGCAAAATACTCGTCCCAATTCTCAATTTCAGAAATGGTTTGATATTCTTCACTTTCTTTTATCGCATAAATTTCCACTTCTAGTTGCTGAATTTTTTTACGCAAACGTTGAATTTCAAGTTTGAGTTTTTCTTTCTCACTAATTGAATCAGCACGAGATTTAAAGAATTTACCTTGTTCTAAATGAGTTAGAATTTCCTGTACCAATTCTAAATTATTTTCCTCATAGGCTTGTTTTAGTTTAGTAAAGGTTTCAGTCGCTTCGGCTTTCATTTCTTCTGCAACTTTATCCGGGTGGCAAAGGATACTTGCTTTTTTGTAGGCTCGTTTTAAAGCCTTTTGCTCTTCCTCGTTTAATTGTTGAATTTCTTTTTCATTTTCTTCTTCAAGCTGTTGATGATATTTGCGTTCATCTTGCTCTGCTTCGGCAAATTTTTCATCGTCCCAAATAAATTTTAACTTGCGCAAGTGTAATAACCGAGAGATATATTTTCCAAGCTCTTTGGTATGACGATGTTGAAATAAAGCGAGAGTTTTCTCCAATTCCGTTTTTTCATCATCATAAGCATTTAGTTGATGTTCTAAATGACGAATTTCCAATTTAAGAGCAGCTATATCTACTTCATCATAAATAATAATTTGGTGATGGCGTTTTACAAATTCTTCAATTAATTCAACTGCTTGTGAAAAATAATTTTTTGATAATGCTTCAATAATTTGAGCAATCTCTTGTTGAAATTGGTAAGCCGATAATTTACGGCTTTCTCGCTCAATATCCTCTTGATCTTCTAAAATCACATAATTTTTCAGAATTTCCAAGCGTTTAATAATTTTTGCTACCGGAAATTCTAGATATTCTTGATGGGAGAAGTAACTATCTCGAATTTGTTTAAATTGAGTAATGAATTGATCGGCAAGTTCAAAGTCATCAGTTGTAATCACAATATTTTCGTGATTATTTTTTTCGGCTTTATAACTCCAATTATAAGATCCGGTAATAACAATTCTGCGATCAATAATGCAGAATTTATTGTGCATTAGATCAGTTTTTCCATCGCCAATGAGATAAGCAACAGAATCACCCATTTTTAAGCGAGAAAAATCCAAATAACTATTTTGATTGATTTCATCATTAGAAAGTAAAAGCTGTACGGTTATTCCGGACTTGGCTTTTTTTACCAAGATTTCAAATAAATCTAGGTTAGTTAGCCAAGCCACAGCAATATAAATAGAGCTTTCCGCTTGGGAAAGCTCTTGACTGATACGATCAGCAATGTTAGAGAAAAGGGCTTCGGTTTGCATTAATACATTCTACAAATAATTACGAATAATTAATTCTGTATTTGGTAATAACTGCTTAATTAGTTCTTTATCAAGATTGTCAGGATTAACTAATAACCCATTTTTAGTATAACACCCAGCTAAAATAATTCTATCTAAATGTAAACCTGAAAATAGATCTATGTTATCAATTTTCAAATAAGCAAAAGTTAGTTCTTTAACGCTAGATGGTAAATTAGATAATATATTAGAACTTGTTCCATTTGGAAATGATAGCGTTAATTTAGTTAATGATTTTATTGTGCTTAGATTAAAGTAAGCATTGATTTTATCCTGATAAATAACAAGCTCTTCTAGATTAGGGAATAAGCTAAAATCTGGTAATTCAGAAATAAATGGTATCTCTATTAGTCCACCTAATTCTATAGAAGCACCAAAAGAATGTATGGTTTTTTTTCCTTTATATGGATATTTTATTTCTGTTATATCAAACAATCCATCAGGATATTCAGAAGATGTTTCAAATTTCCTTCCAAAAATATAAATATCTTCAGCTAGGGAACCTGAGGTGTTCATAATTCCTCCATATGACTTTATCATTTCTTGGCATCGAAGATTACCACCTAATATCCGTTTCCACATAGGAGATAAATTATCCCAAAACTCTTTTCTTAAGCTTTCTAAATTTTCTTTACTTTGAGTTAATTCTTTTTTGGAGATATTTTCATTTTCATCATTTGATAAATAATTATCCAAAATATCCACTACGACAGCAGCCCTTAAAACAGCCATGTCTCCATTCATCATAGAAATTCCACTTAATGCAGAAATCATTGGAAATGACTTTTCATTTAGGTATTCAGAATGTCTAGGTATTTCTCCGCTTTCCCAATCATCAGTATATTTAATTTTCCAGTTTTTTAATGATGATTTATTATGAAATCTATATACAACATCATTGCCATACTCACGCATACAATAAACTTCGTAATCAATAAATCTTGATGCGTAATACACTGGATCTGAGCTTGTATTAAAGATGTTGTATTTAAGATCGTAGGTAATAAAATAAACAAGATCCCCAATGTGTTGCTGATTGTTTTTATAATTATTTACTGCTTTTAACATTATCTCCGTGGCGTTATCTACCCCAATCTTATTAGGGGTTTCTAAACCAATTACATAAGCAGCATCTCTAGCTTTTGCATACCCTAAATTTACTGCCTTTTTAAAGTTTTCTCTTGCAAGATCAAAGTTGATTGGATATTCATTTAAATATCTCATACCTAAATCATAGGCTTCTTTTCCACTATCAGAAACTCCTGTTTCAGCTTGAGATAGTAATTTGTTAGTTGTAGAAATACTTGATTTTACTGATTCGGTTATTTCATTTTTCTTTCCAAATCTAAAAATATCTAGAAACCCCATAGTAAATTAACTCCTATAATTCTGTTTTTCTCTGTGATTCTTTAATATAAAGAAATGTTTTTTATATTCAGGTTTAATCTGGATTATTGATTTTTATGAGAATATTCATTTATAAACGGTGAATACTTTTAATCACTTCTCTCACAATTCTAAATTTTGCTTCGTATAATTCATAATCCTCTAAATGGTAGTTATCTTTAATATTTTCCCAAATTATATCATCAACAGCACTGGTTACATCATTTAAAAAAGGCTGGTTAAAAGGAGAAATATCTAAATTAGATTGGTAAAGACCTTTTCTTTCAAGCTCTTCTAAGTTGATAAAATCTTCATCAAGAAATTCTTCGTGGTATGCTAAAAATATTTTTACTGAGTTAGGGTTATTTTTTAATTTAGAAATAAAATAGCGAGAAATAAGATAGATAATTTCTCCTGCTTGCATTTCAGGTCTAGCTCCGAATTTAACAATGGCAAACTCTGAATTTTTAATGAACGATTGATTGAATGCTAAAGACATAAACATTACATCTTCAGAAAATATCTCATCAACTTCTTGCATAAATGTTAGAAACTCATCACAACGAAGATGCCCAGCATTTTTTGCTTCTTGAAATAATTTTCGAGCAAACTCAAAATCAGGATAATCACCTAACCCATTAAAAGTCATTAATGCAAGGTTATATTTAGCTGAGACATGTCCAAAAGAAGCTGCTTTTTTAAAATGACTTAGAGCTTCCGCATAGTTGCCTTGTGATAGCTTTATTACACCTTGCTCATAAACTTGATGAGAAACCTTATCTGTATGTTGATCACCAGTATTTGGCTTGATATTAGAGCCAAATAAAAACTTGCCCATCTGTGCTATAAATGTCATAAAAAGTTGTACCTTTCGCAATAAAAATTTATACTATTCTACAAACTGCCTGTTTATGCTACAATCCACAAAAAATTCTCATTACCCCCCTAAAAAGTTCTGATGTGATAAGTAAGGTTCTATTATGAATATTAATGAAAAAATCCGTTTATTCCGTGAAGATAATCAGCTTTCACAAGAAGATATGGCTGAGAAATTAAAGATGTCTACTAAAGGTTATGCAAAAATTGAACGCGGTGAGACAAGAGTTAATTTTGAAAGGCTAGAACAAATTTTAGGTGTTCTAAATACTGATATTTATGAATTATTAACTTATGGTGAAGATGGTAAAATTATTATTACAACAGGAAATAACAATAGCAATGCAAGTTCAAATATATTTTTAGGGAATAATGATGTAGAGAAATTGACTATAATGCTCAATCATAAAGATGAAATTATTAAGTTAAAGGATGATATTATTGAAAACCTAAAAAATGAAATTTTTCTTTTAAAAGAAAAATTAGGGAGTAAATAATCCTATAAAATATATATTCACATTAATTTCAGAATAGATTTAATTTAAGAAAAAATTCTTATTTGACTTGCAAGCGGTCAAATCCCCTCAAAACTTTGCAAACTCCCACCGCATTTTGACCGCTTGTTCCCTCCCCCTTGACCCAAATCAAACTTCCCCCCGATATGTGGAAAACCACAATACCCACCTAATCCGCCCGTTTTTACAATGACTGCATTGAATTTTAGCTTTGCTTGTGGGGAATAAAATGAATAACAAACGGCGGAATTTATTAAAAGGTGGTCTTGCGCTCGGTGGGGCGGCGGCGTTTGGGGCGGGGTATGCGCCGAAGGTGTCGGAGATTGCCAAAGGGGTGATACACGGTACTTCGGGGGTGAAAACCACCGATCCGATTCACGGCAATTCGCTGTCGCCGGAGTATCAAGTGAAAGGTGGCAAACTGCTGACGAACCCAAATCAGATGGTTTGCAACACGCAGTGTATGGGTTGTTGGACGCAGTGTGGTATTCGGGCAAGGGTCGATCTGCAAAGCAACAAGGTCATTCGCATTGCGGGCAACCCCTACCACCCGCTCTCTTCCGATAAAACTCTGCCGTTCGGTATGCCGATTGCCAAAGCGGAGGTGTTACTAGCGGGCGAAAGTGGAATTGAAAACCGCTCTACCGCCTGTGCCAGAGGTGCGGCATTTTTAGAAGGCGTGAACAGCCCCTACCGCATTACTCAACCATTAAAACGGGTTGGCAAGCGGGGCGAAGGCAAGTGGCAGACCATCAGTTTTGAGCAGTTGGTGGAAGAGGTGGTGAATGGCGGTAATCTGTTCGGTGAGGGCGAAGTGGAGGGCTTGAAGGCAATACGCAACCTACAAGATCCGATCAACCCGAAACAGCCCGATTTAGGCGTGAAAGCTAACCAGCTCCTTGTGACTTTTGCTGGCCCCGAAGGTCGTCAGCCGTTGTTGCAACGCTTTGCTCAGAAGAGTTTCGGCACGATCAACTTTTCCCAACATGGGGCGTACTGCGGGGCATCTTACCGTGCCGGTTCGGGGGCGTTTATGAAGGATTTCGACAATAACCAACACGCCAAGCCGGACTGGGATCACGCTGAATTTATCCTGTTTATCGGCACTTCACCGGCTCAATCGGGCAACCCGTTCAAACGCCAAGCCCGTCAGCTTGCCAAACGCCGTCCTGATGACAATTTCAGCTATGTGGTGGTTTCGCCCCGCTTGGAGATGACTTCGTCCCTTGCCACGCAGAATAACCACTGGGTGCCGATTAAGCCCGAAGGCGATTTGGCTCTGGTGATGGGAATGTTGCGTTGGATTATCGAAAACAACCGTTTCAACGCCGATTATCTCTCCCGCCCGAGCCTGTTTGCGATGGAGAAAGCGGGCAATGTGAGCTATGCCAACGCCTCTCACCTGATTATCTGTGAGCCGAACCACCCGAAATTCGGTCAGGCATTGCGGATTAGCGATATTCAAGCGGTGGTACTCGACCCAGAAGAGAAAGTGGAAGAGAATGTGATCGTGGTCAAAGATCAGGCAACGGGTGAGCTGATTGCCGCTAAACAGTGCGAACAAGCGGTCATTTTTGTGGAACAAGTTGCAAAATTGCTCGATGGTTCGGAAGTACTGGTCAAATCTTCAATGCAGTTGCTCAAAGAGTCCGCCCAACAAAAAACACTGGCAGAATACAGCAAGATTTGTGGTGTGCCGGTGCAAACCATTGAAAACTTGGCGAAAAAATTCACCTCTCACGGGCATAAAGCCAATGCCATTACGCACGGCGGCACCATGCACAGCACGGGCTTCTACACTGCTTGGGCAATTTTGCTGTTAAATGCGATGGTCGGCAACCTCAATAAAAAAGGCGGAATGTCGGTCAGTCCCGGCAAATTTAAGGATTTCGGCGATGGCCCGAGATATGATTTAGCCAATTTCCCGAACCAAGTGAAGCCGAAAGGCACGAACCTCGCCCGCAGTAAAAAGGCGTACCAAAATTCGAGCGAGTTCAAGCAGAAAGTGGCGAAGGGCGAAAATCCGTACCCTGCACAGGGGGCGTGGTATCCGTTCACCGGCGGGCAGACCACCGAGATGATCACCTCAATGGTGCAGGGCTACCCCTACTTTGCGAAGGCGTGGATCAGCCATATGAGCAACCCGATTTACGGCTTGACGGCGATGAACCCGATTGCGTTGGAGAAACTCAAAGATCCGACCATCTTACCGCTCTTTATCGCCGTTGATGCCTTTATGAACGAAACCACCGCTCTGGCGGATTACATCGTGCCGGATACGCACAATTTCGAGAGCTGGGGCTTTTCAAGCCCGTGGGCAGGCGTGCCGACCCGTGCCAGCACCGCTCGCCACCCGATTGTCGCCTCACTGAATGCGAAAACGGCGGAGGGCGACACAATCTGTATGGAGGCCTTTGTGATTGCCGTTGCCAAGAAAATGGGCTTGCCGGGCTTTGGTGAGAATGCGATTGCCGATTTGGAGGGCAACAGCTATCCGCTCAACCGTTCGGAAGATTACTTTCTACGAGCGGCGGCAAACATCGCTTTTGTCGGCGAAAAACCGGCTCCTGATGCAAACGAGCAAGATCTACTGCTCACTGGCGTGCAACGGATTATGCCGAAAATCGAGCAGACACTCAAAGCGGAAGAACGCCTGAAAGCGGCGAATATCTATTGCAAGGGCGGGCGATTCGCCCCACACGAGAGTGCTTGGAAAGGCGATAATATGGCGTTCCAGTGGAAAAACTGCCTGCAAATTTGGAATGAAACCGTGTATAAAGCCCAACACCACAGCAACGGCGAACACTATTGGGGCTGTCCGAGCTATATGTCGCCTCGTTTTGCGGACGGCTCAACGCTTGAACAGCACTACCCGCAAGCGGAATGGGACTTTAAACTGATTTCGTTTAAATCGAACATTATGAGCAGTATCACTGCCCCGCTGTTACGCCTGCTCTCGATCAAGCCCGAAGGCATTGTCGCAATGAACCGCCTTGATGCCGAAGAGCGAGGAATTAAACACGGCGAACTCGTAAAACTCAGCACCCTAACCGCCAGCCTCAGCGTACAAATAATGGTGCTGGACGGCATCGCACGAGGCACGATTGGGATTGAGCACGGCTACGGCCACAAACAGCTCGGGGCAAGCTCCTACACCATTGACGGTGTGGAAGTGCAAGGCAACCCGATGATCGCCAAAGGGATTAACCTCAACGATCTTGGCATTATCGACCACACCAAAGCCGTCAAATCCCCGTGGATTGATTGGGTCTGCGGCTCGGCGGTACGCAACGGCATACCGGCGAAGGTCGAAAAAATGATTTAACGGCAGGGCAAGCGGTGGATTTTGCAACATTTTCTGCAAAATTCACCGCTTGTTGCTGCATAAAATTCTCAACTTTTGAGAGAATAGCCCGCATTTTTCCGCTGAAAAGTGCGATAACACGATGGCCTAGCCATCTTTTCAACACAGGAAATCCTATTTTATGAAAAAAACCACATTAGGTCTGATCGCAGCGGCACTGTTTGCCGCTAGTGTCGCTCAAGCTGCCGATAACCAATATCAACATATTCGCAATGCGACCGCTAAAATTGAGTATGCGGGCAAAACCTTTTTGGTCGATCCGTACCTTGCCGAGAAAGATCGCTACCTACCGCCAAATGCTCAAAAGCGTAACCCGACCGTAGAGATGAATCAAAGCATTGAAGAAGTGCTGAAAGGCGTTGATGCGGTGATCGTCACCCACACCCACGCCGACCACTGGGACGAAGTGGCACAACAGCGAGTGCCGAAAAATCTGCCGATTTTCGTGCAGAACGCCGGTGATGCCCGTTTAATCCGCTCACAAGGCTTTACCGATGTGCGTGTGGTCGGTAAAGATACGCCGTTTGAAGGTGTTACCTTAACCCGCACACGGGGTCAGCACGGCACCGATGCGATGTATGCGAACCAGAAAGTAGCGGAAATGGTCGGCGATGCGATGGGCGTAGTGATGAAAGCCGAAGGCAATCCGACTGTTTATTTGGTCGGCGATACCATCTGGAATCACGAAGTAGAGTATTCATTCAACACCTATAAACCGGATTTTGTGGTGCTGAATGCCGGCTGTGCCAAACTGCCGAATTTTGAAGGCAGCCCGATTATGTGTCAGGACGATGTGGAAAAAGCCCACACTATCGCCCCGCAAGCGAAAATTTTAACCGTGCATATGGACGCACTACCACAAACCAGCATCAGCAGCGATCAGATGAAAGCCTTTGTGGAAAAACAGCAGTTAAACCGTGTTACTGTGCCGAAAAACGGTGATGTGATTAAGTTCTAATTTTACTTATAAAGTGGCTTAAATTCTTATTATGTAGTTTTAAGCCACTTTTGATATTCATATACAGACTTATTCCACAATCTCCACAGTCGAATTAATACTCAACCCTCTTACAAGTTGTGAACCTTTTCTAGCACGCTCGCCTCGGTAGTTGTCGATGTCAGTCGGTTTTAACGTAATCTTACGTTTGCCCGAAACAAACACGAGAGAGTTCGTTGGTTTGATGACCAATAAACGGGCGAGATATTCATCACCTGATTTTGCTGCGGCTGCAGAAATGTTAATGATTTTATTGCCTTTTCCTTTAGATAATTCAGGAAGTTCGCTTACTGGGAAAACAAGCATTCTGCCAACATTACTCATTGCGACAAGTGATAAATTTTCATCATTTTCAAGTAGTTGCGGCGGTAGCACTTTTGCATTTTCTGTTAAAGAAATGACCGCTTTCCCTGCTTTGTTGCGTGAAACCAAGTCTTCAAAGGTACAAATAAAGCCATAGCCTGAATCAGACGCCATTAACACTTTAGTGTCTGAATTTGCCATTAATACCTGTTGCACCGTTGCCCCTTCAGGTAAAGTAATTTTCCCTGTAAGCGGTTCGCCTTGAGAGCGGGCTGAAGGGAGTGAAGTTGGCTCTAAGGCATAAGCTCGCCCTGTGCTATCTAAGAACACCACCGGTTGATTGCTTCTACCTCGTGCGTGGGCAAAGTAGCCATCGCCTGCTCGGTAGCTTAGTGCTTGTACATCAATATCGTGCCCTTTTGCACAGCGTACCCAGCCCTTTTCAGACAGGATAACGGTTACATCTTCCGTTGGCGTTAAGTCACTTTCTGCAATCGCTTTAGACTCTGCACGCTCCACCAATGGCGAACGGCGTGGGCTGGCAAAGGTTTTAGCGTCTGCTTGAATTTCTTTCTTAATTAATGTGTTTAAACGGCGTTCCGAACCTAAAATAAGCTGTAATTCATCACGCTCATTTTCAAGATCTGATTTTTCCGCCTGTAATTGATGCTCTTCTAATTTTGCCAAGTGGCGTAAACGTAAGTTCAGAATAGCTTCGGCTTGTAGTTCGCTTAAATTGAAACGAGCCATTAACTCTGCTTTTGGATCGTCTTCGTTACGAATGATCTCAATCACTTCATCGATGTTTAAGAAAGCAATCATCAAACCGTCTAAAATATGCAAGCGGTTTAAAATTTTGTCTAATCGGTAATTTAAACGGCGAGTTACTGTCGTACGGCGGAATGTCAGCCATTCGGTTAAAATCGTAAGTAGATTTTTTACCGCTGGTTTGCCATCTAAACCAATCATATTCATATTTACACGATAACTTTTTTCCAGATCTGTCGTTGCAAACAAGTGATCCATCAAAGCATCAAAATCAATACGATTCGAGCGAGGCACAATCACAATGCGAATTGGGTTTTCGTGGTCAGATTCATCACGAATATCGTCCACCATCGGCAATTTTTTATTTCGCATTTGAGTGGCGATTTGCTCAATAATTTTTGACGGCGATGCTTGATGTGGCAAAGCTGAAATCACAATTTCGCCCTCTTCTTTTTTCCACACCGCACGCATTTTTATCGAACCACGCCCTTGCTCATACATTTTGGCAATTTCCGCTTTTGGCGTGATAATCTCTGCTTCCGTTGGGTAATCAGGGCCTTGCACGACGGTCAGAATATCGTCTAAAGTCGCTTTAGGATTATCCAATAACATCACGCTGGCATCAGCCAACTCGTTAATGTTATGAGGAGGAATATCGGTCGCCATACCCACCGCAATCCCCATTGTGCCGTTTAATAAAATATGTGGTAAACGGGCTGGTAAGTATTTTGGCTCTTCGAGTGAACCATCAAAGTTTGGTTGATAATCAACTGTGCCTTGCCCTAACTCGCCTAATAGCACCTCAGCAATTTTAGAAAGTTTAGATTCGGTATAACGCATTGCAGCGAAGGATTTCGGATCATCGGGTGCTCCCCAGTTTCCTTGTCCATCAACGAGTGGATAGCGGTAAGAAAACGGCTGAGCCATTAACACCATTGCTTCATAACAGGCACTATCGCCGTGCGGGTGGAATTTACCTAGCACATCACCCACCGTACGAGCCGATTTTTTATATTTTGCAGAGGCATTTAAGCCCAGTTCAGACATCGCATAAATAATACGACGTTGCACAGGTTTTAAGCCATCGCCAATAAACGGCAATGCCCTGTCCATAATCACATACATTGAATAGTTGAGGTAAGCGTCTTCGGTAAAACGCTTAATCGGCATTTGTTCAATGCCTTCATAATTGATTTCTGTGGTCATTTCTATTTTATTCTTATGGGAAAAATGAGCGTTATTTTCTACGATTTAGCGATTTTAGTCTAGCTCGAAACGCAAGCGGTCATTTTTGCTTACTATTTTACATAACTAAAACGCTTTAGCCTGCTTTTGAAAGACACATTGTTATAATTGAGAATAATTTTCAACTACAAATGGAATTATAAAATGAAATTCAAACACCCCCCTTTCTATCTTGCTCTCTTTATGACTACCCCTCTTTTATCGGCACAGGTGATTAAAGGGGCTTCAACGGCAACCGTTGGTATGGATCCGGAAGGTTCTGCCGGTGCATCGGTGAACATTGAAACCAAACGGGCAAGAGATGAACCGATCAATAAAATCGGCTTGGCGTGGTTCGGCAATAACCGTTTACAACCGTCATTTGATCTTGCCCGCCGTTTTGGTGCGAATAATGAATGGGGCATTCGGGTAAGCGGTTTATACCGTGACGGCAATACGCCTCGTCACGGCTATTCGGAGCTGGCAAAAGAGATTGCGGTTGGGGCGGACTATCGTGGTGATAAATTGCGGGTTGGGCTGGACTATTTCCAAACCAAGCGGGCTGCTAACGGCGGTCGGGCAAGGTTACAGGATTTGCAAAATTTAGTCTTTAATCTCCCGCTTGCACCTAACGGCAAAATCAACCTTGTGCCTGAGTTGTCGAAACAGACGACCGATGATGAAACGGCAATGCTGACCTTTGAATACGACTTGCCGGCCACAATGATGTTATCGGGCGGAATCGGGCATATGGAATCAAAATACTACGGTTCGTTTACCCAGCTCAAAGCGTTGGATACTCAGGGCAAATACAGTGCCGAAAACAGTACGGCAATGGATTTCGGCTCCCGTGCCACCAGCAGTAACTTAAAATTGCAAGGTCAGTTTGAAACCGGCGTGATTAACCACTATTGGAGTGTGGCGTATGATCGGGTTCAGCGTCAGCGGGATCACGACAGCAATCCGACAAATGCCCGTGCCGGTAGATATACGACCAATTTCTATCACCCGAATTTTAGTGAAGCACCGAACCATCGAGGTATTGTGCAAGCTGCCGATAATCAATTTACCGCTCAAAGCGTGGCGTTATCCGATACACTGGGCATATGGGAAGATAACATTCGTTTGACTCTCGGCGGCCGTTTCCAATGGATTGAGCAGTTAAATCGTACCACCTCAACCCGTTTGAAGGCTGACCGGTTCAGCCCGATGGTTGCGGCAGCTTTCGTGCCGAATTTAACGCTCAACGCAGGTATTCAGCATTATGGCAAATCCTATCAAGATACTGCCGCACAATATAAATTACCGTCTTATACCACTGTCGATTTAGGGGCGAAATATACCTTGAAATGGGCTGATAAACAGAGCCTGACCCTGCGTGCCGGTGTGGAAAACCTGTTTAACAAGCACTACTGGCAAGTGCAACGAGGGCAGTATGATCGTAGCTTTGCGGTGTTCGGTATGCCAAGAACTTACTGGACGAAAGCTGAATTTTCTTTCTAATTAATCTCAATCCAAGCGGCGGCATTTTGCAAATTTTTTGCCAATTTGCCCCGCTTGTTTGCGTTTGAATATCGGGATATTCTCTCTAAATCGATTAAAAAATGAATTGGCAAACTGAATTAAATAACAGCCTGTCGTGGCTGTTACTCGCCTTAGTCTGTGTCTCTATCGGGCTATATCTCTGTGCGTTATTGATTGGCCGCACCTCTTTTGGTGCTGAAATTTTGGCATATCACCCGTCCGGTTTGGCAACAGACCAACAAGCTGAAAACGCTTGGCTTGATATTATTACTGTTACTGCTGGTGCTGATGGAAGTGCGGATCAGTGTGCTGAATACCTTTTTCTACAACGGGTTGTACTCCTCAATGCAGAAAAAAGAGGTGGACGCATTCTGGTTTTTTGCCTTGATTAACCTAATGTTGGTCTTGGTGAAAACTATCCATTCGATTATCAACTATTTCTTGCAACAGGTGTTTGAAATCCGCTGGTTGGAAAAGTTAAACGCCGAGTTGGTGACACGCTGGCTGTCCAATAAAAATTACTACCTGCTGAAATATGAGAAAAGTCTGCCGGATAATATCGATCAGAGGATCGAACAAGATGCGGTGGAGTTTATTCACGGTACGCTTGATGCGGTGCGAGGGGTGATCAATGCGGTTGTGTCGATCATCGAGTTTACCCTTATTTTGTGGGGGCTGTCAGGGATTTTGGCTCTGTTCGGGCTGGAAATCCCGAAAGGTGTGGTGTTCTTTATCTATCTGTTTATTATTGTGGCGACAGTGCTATCGGTCTGGATCGGCAAACCGTTGGTCGCACTGAACTTTAATAAAGAGAAATTTCAAGGCGACTACCGCTATTCGCTTATTCGGGTGCGGGATAATGCGGAGAGTATCGCCTTCTATTCCAGCGAAAAACAGGAACGGGACAATCTACAACAAAAATTTCAAGCCTTAATCGACAACCGTTGGCGGATTGTCCGAAAAATGTTAGGGCTGGACGGCTTTAATACCGGCGTGACCCAAATTGCAATGATTTTACCACTGATGTTGCAATCACAACGCTTTTTCTCGGGGCAAGTCACGCTGGGGGATATGCACCAAACCGTGCAATCGTTTAACCGCTTAATGCGGGCATTGTCGTTCTTTCGCCTGTTTTATGATGATTTCACCCTGTATCAAGCCCGCTTAAACCGTCTCTACGGCTTTATGACGACCTTAGATAAATTGGAAGCCCGCTCGATCCATCAGCCCTATGCGTGTAGTAGCGGCTTTTTCCTACGAAATTTTGTGGTAAAAGATGCACAAGGCGAGATTTTGTTTGATCAAATTAACATCACACTCAATGCTGGTGATGCGTTGTTAATTCAAGGGACATCAGGCACAGGGAAAACCACACTACTGAAAGCCTTAGCGGGATCTACCCGTTTGAGACAATTGGGCAGGCAGAGCGGGTATGTGTCGAAAATCCACTGTTTTTGCCACAACGCCCTTATGTACCGCAAGGCTCGTTGAAACAGGCAATCTGCTACCCGTAGATTCAAGCCGATGATGAGCAAATACAAGCCGCAATGCAGATTTGCGGATTAGAGAAATATCAGTATGCCCTTGCGTGGGAACACGATTGGCAAGCGGTGCTTTCCCCCGGTGAATTACAAAAAGTGGCTTTCGTGCGGATTTTGCTCAGCAAACCGGCGTTGATTTTCCTTGATGAAACGATCTCAGCCTTAGATGAGCCGACAGAGGCAAAACTCTATCAGGCGGTAAAATCTGCTTTGCCGCAGAGTATTCTGATTAGTGTCGGACATCGTTGTACTTTACAGGCGTTTCACAATCAGCAATTGGTGTTGGGAAATGACCGTTTGAACTGCTGTCGCTTTTAAAGAGTAGCCCTGAATTTGATTCGGGGCTTTTTACAAGCGGGCAAAAAGAAGAAATTTTTTGCAAAAAACAAATAATCAGCGATTTTTATATGGTTATGGGCTATAATGGCACGGTTTTATTTCCGTGTTTTAGAGGCGGCTATCAAAAAGGTTCTGTGGGGGCGGTTTAGAACCTTTTTGCTAGTCGCAATGTTTAGGAAATAGAACCTCAACTTACATTTTATTAGAGGACTTAAAAATGATGAATCCAATTGTTAAACAATTTAAATACGGTCAGCATACCGTAACTTTAGAAACTGGTGCTATTGCACGCCAAGCAACGGCGGCAGTAATGGCAAGTATGGACGATACGACCGTTTTCGTGACAGTAGTTGCTAAGAAAGATGTGAAAGAAGGTCAAGATTTCTTCCCATTAACTGTTGATTACCAAGAGCGTACTTACGCAGCTGGTCGTATTCCAGGTGGTTTCTTCAAACGAGAAGGTCGTCCGTCTGAGGGTGAAACTTTAATCGCTCGCCTGATTGACCGCCCTGTTCGTCCATTATTCCCTGAAGGTTTCTTCAACGAAATTCAAGTGATTGCAACTGTGGTATCTGTAAACCCACAAATCAGCCCTGATTTGGTTGCGATGATCGGTGCATCTGCGGCACTTTCTTTATCAGGCGTGCCGTTTAACGGCCCAATCGGTGCGGCTCGTGTTGGCTTCATCAACGATCAATTCGTTTTAAACCCAACCACCAGCGAGCAAAAAATCAGCCGTTTAGACTTAGTGGTTGCCGGTACGGATAAAGCGGTATTGATGGTGGAATCCGAAGCGGACATCTTAACCGAAGAGCAAATGTTAGCTGCGGTGGTGTTCGGTCACGAGCAACAACAAGTTGTGATTGAAAACATCAAAGAGTTCGTGAAAGAGGCAGGCAAACCTCGTTGGGATTGGGTTGCTCCAGAGCCAAATACCGATTTAATCAACAAAGTAAAAGCGTTAGCAGAAGCTCGTTTAGGTGATGCGTACCGTATCGTTGAAAAACAAGTTCGCTATGAGCAAATTGATGCGATCAAAGCAGAAGTGATTGCTCAAATCACCGGCGAAGATGAAACCGTTTCAGAAGGTGCTATCATCGACATCATCACCGCATTAGAAAGCCAAATCGTGCGTAGCCGTATTATTGCAGGCGAGCCTCGTATTGATGGTCGTACTGTAGATACCGTGCGTGCGTTAGATATCTGCACTGGTGTATTACCAAGAACTCACGGTTCTGCACTATTCACCCGTGGTGAAACCCAAGCATTAGCGGTGGCAACTTTAGGTACTGAGCGTGATGCACAAATCATTGATGAATTAACCGGCGAGAAATCAGATCGCTTCTTATTCCACTACAACTTCCCTCCATATTCTGTAGGCGAAACAGGTCGTATCGGCTCGCCAAAACGTCGTGAAATTGGTCACGGTCGTTTAGCAAAACGGGGCGTATTAGCGGTAATGCCAACCGCCGAAGAGTTCCCGTATGTGGTGCGTGTGGTATCTGAAATCACAGAATCTAACGGTTCTTCTTCAATGGCGTCTGTATGTGGTGCCTCATTAGCGTTAATGGACGCTGGCGTGCCAATTAAAGCAGCGGTTGCGGGTATTGCAATGGGCTTAGTGAAAGAAGACGAGAAATTCGTGGTACTTTCAGACATCTTAGGCGATGAAGATCACTTAGGTGATATGGACTTTAAAGTAGCAGGTACTCGTACCGGTGTTACCGCTCTTCAAATGGATATCAAAATTGAAGGTATCACACCAGAAATTATGCGTATTGCGTTAAACCAAGCAAAAGGTGCTCGTATGCATATTTTAAGCGTGATGGAGCAAGCAATTCCTGCACCTCGTTCAGATATTTCTGACTACGCTCCACGCATTCACACAATGAAGATTGATCCGAAGAAAATCAAAGATGTGATTGGTAAAGGCGGTGCAACTATTCGTGCCTTAACCGAAGAGACCAATACTTCAATCGACATCGATGATGACGGCACAGTGAAAATTGCTGCAACTGACGGTAATGCAACGAAAGCAGTAATGGCTCGTATCGAAGAAATCGTGGCTGAAGTAGAAGTAAACCAAATCTATAATGGTAAAGTAACTCGTGTGGTAGATTTCGGTGCATTCGTATCAATCTTAGGTGGTAAAGAAGGCTTAGTTCACATTTCGCAAATTACTAACGAGCGTGTAGAACGTGTGGCTGATTACCTACAAGTAGGTCAAGAAGTACAAGTGAAAGTGGTAGAAATCGATCGACAAGGTCGTATCCGCTTAACGATGAAAGATCTTAATAACACCAATTCCGTAGAAGATACAGAAACTGTAGCTGTAGCTGAAGCTGAAGAAGTTATTACTGTAGAACAAGAAAATATCTAGTTCTAAAAGTAAAGGGGAATAGTCAGGTATTAAACGCCTGCTATTCCGTTTTTATGTCTATAATTAAAGGCAATGTAAAAATGGCACAACTGTTTAAGTTGTTTCGAATTCGTTTCTTTTTACTTAGTTTAATTTCTGTTCTTGTGCTAATGGGTTGTACAGGGCGTTACTCTGACCTCGTTTCTATTAAGAATTTAGCATTAGCAGAACTTAATCCTCAACTTCGTTTTGAACAAGAGGCAATGATGGTAAGGCTGAGCCAAGTATTGGAAGAAGCACCATTAACGCCTTCTGAACAAGCAGATCTCTATTTTGGAAGAGGGGTCATTTACGATAGTTTAGGGCTTTGGTCTTTAGCTCGTTATGATTTTGCTCAAGCGATTTCGATTAATCAGCGAATGGCAGCGGCTTATAACTATATGGGATTATACCTTCTACTAGAAGGCGATTATGATAGCTCAATTGATGCCTTTAATGCTGTATTGGAGCTAGATAACGAATATAGCTATACTTATCTAAATCGTGGTTTAGCATTTTACTATAGTGGTCGCTATTCTGAAGCTCAGCGTGATTTATTGCATTTTTACGAGGAGGATAAAAAAGACCCTTATCGTGTGTTATGGCTCTATTTTAATGAACTAGAATTTACACCTTCGGAGGCTAAAAATAATTTACAACAAAGAGCCAATGCTCTTTCGCCCGATTATTGGGGGACTAATATCGTAAATTATTTTTTAGGCAAGCTAAATTTAGCCGAACTTCGTGCTATAATAGATAATGAAGCTAAAGAAAATAGCTCACAATATGCTGAAATACTGACAGAAACGTATTTCTACTTAGCAAAACAACAACTCAAATTAGATCGTAAAGATGAGGCAATCAGCCTCTTCCGCCTTGCTTTAGCAAATCAAGTGTTTAACTTCGTTGAGTATCGTTTTGCCCTGTTTGAACTTTCACAAATTCGTGGTATGACTCAAACATCTCCCATTGTTGATAAAGAATAGGGAAAATTAGGACAGACAAGCGGTCAAATTTTGTAAATTTTTTATAAAAACCGACCGCTTATACTCAGGGGATTTTTAGAGCATTACGCTTTTTTATTTCATCTTTTCTACCTACATTTCAACAATATAATTTTCATTGAATGATTAGCTTTTATTCTGTTTAATCATTCCTCAAACTATGGTTTTTTATGACAACTGAATCTTTAACTTTTGCCGACTTAGGCTTACCTCAATCTATTCTTGATGCTGTAAACGATATGGGCTTTGTAAAGCCATCGCCAATACAACAAGAATGTATTCCTCATTTATTAGCTGGTCAAGATGTGCTAGGTATGGCACAAACAGGAAGTGGAAAAACAGCAGCGTTCTCTCTGCCCCTATTAGCTCAAATCGATCCAACGCAACGCCATCCACAAATGTTAGTAATGGCTCCTACTCGTGAGTTAGCAATTCAAGTGGCAGATGCCTGTGAACAATTTGCGAAAAATCTTAAGGGTACTCGTGTTGTTACTATTTACGGTGGACAGCGTTACGATATTCAACTCCGTGCTTTAAAACAAGGTTCACAAGTTGTGGTAGGAACGCCAGGTCGTATTCTTGACCATATTCGTCGTGGTACTTTAGATTTATCTGAATTGAAATTTATCGTATTAGATGAAGCTGATGAAATGCTTCGTATGGGCTTTATTGATGATGTTGAAACCGTAATGGCTGAATTACCTGAAGATCATCAAACTGCTCTTTTCTCTGCAACAATGCCAGAGCCAATTCGCCGTATTACCCGCCGCTTTATGAAAGATCCGCAAGAGGTCAAAATTAAAGCGACTGAACATTCTGCGCCGGATATTGAACAAAGCTATTGGTTAGTAAACGGTTTCCGTAAAAATGATGCATTATTGCGTTTCTTAGAAGTTGAAGAATTTGATGCTGCAATTATCTTTACTCGCACCAAAACTGGCACTATTGATATTACCGAACTGTGTGAACGTAACGGCTACCGTACCGCTGCATTAAATGGCGATATGACTCAACAAGCTCGTGAGCAAACATTAGAAAAACTGCGCTCAGGTCGTTTAGATATTTTAGTTGCAACCGATGTTGCTGCTCGTGGTATTGATATTGAACGAATCAGCCTTGTGGTGAACTACGATATTCCACTTGAAGAAGAATCTTATGTACACCGTATCGGTCGTACAGGGCGTGCAGGTCGTTCAGGTCGTGCCTTATTATTTGTTGAGCCTCGTGAACGCCGCTTATTACGCAATATTGAAAACTTGATCAAAAAACCAATTAATGAAGTGGCAATTCCAAACCACGAAGTATTAATGGAAAAACGCCGTGAGAAATTCAAAGCCCGTATTTCTAAGCAATTAGAACATCACGATTTAGAGAAATATCGTGAGTTACTGGAAGATTTATTTACCGCAGACCAAGACCACGAAGAGTTAGCGGCTGCGATGATGATGTTATTACAAGAAAAACAAAAATTAATTCTTCCGCCAGATCCTGTTATTCGTTCCACTCGTTCAGAACGTGGTCGTGATCGTAATGATAGAAATGACCGCCGTAACAACCGTGAACAGCGTGAAAATAATAGTATTGCAATGGACTTATATCGCATTGAGCTTGGCCGTGAAGATGGCGTGGAAGTACGTCATATCGTGGGAGCAATTGCAAATGAAGGTGATATCAGCAGCCGTTATATCGGACATATCAAATTACACGACACCTACTCAACGATTGAATTGCCTCAAGGTATGCCAAAACATTTAGTGCAGCATTTTGCTAGCAAAGCACGTGTATTAAGCAAGCCGATGCAAATGAGCTTGTTAGGCCCTGCAAATGCAGCAAGTAATGCGAATCCGTTTGAAGGTCGTGGCAGAGGTAATCGCCGTGATCGTAACGATAGAGGCGGCCGCCGTGATGGTGGTTTTAATAAAGACCGTAAAGGCGGCTTTAAAGAAAAGCGTTTCAGCGAAAAACGTGGTCGCCGTGATTAATTAACAAAATGCCCTAGTCAATAGGGCATTTTTCATATTACACTACTTACAAGCGGTCTTTTTCTTATATTTTTTACAACTATGTTTATCAAACCTAACCAAATTTCTTGCTCAACCATAACTTCCGAACAAGATATTGCCTTTATGCAATATGCTCTAGATTTAGCTGATTTAGCTGAAGCAAAAGGTGAAATTCCTGTGGGTGCGGTATTAGTCGATAAAAATCAAAATATTATTGGCAAAGGTTGGAATCAAACCATCCAATTATCTGACCCATCCGCCCACGCTGAAATGCAAGCAATCCGACAAGCAGGGCAAACCATTGGTAATTATCGCTTATTAGATTGCACGCTCTATGTAACACTTGAGCCTTGCCCGATGTGTGCGGGAGCTATTTTACATAGCCGGATTAGCCGCTTAGTGTTTGGAGCGGGCGATTATAAAACAGGGGCAGTAGGTTCACGTTATCATCTGTTTGAAGATTATAAAATGAACCATTTTTTAGAAATACAAGGTAATATATTAGGAAAGGCGTGTAGCCAAAAAATCAGCGATTTCTTTAAACGAAGACGTGAAGAACATAAAGCTCAAAAAAAAGCATAGTAGAGCGCTCTGCTATGCTTTTTAACTTATTGACTAACTGAAGCTAAAATTCTATCCGCAAATTTGCCGATACTAATACCAAAGTTATTTGATCTGTTCCAATCCATCAATGTGCGGAAATTGCTAGACACTAAAAATGCTCTACCTGCTTCTTGATCTGGGCGAATTAACCAAACTTTTTTCCCATTTAAGCGAGCCATTTTCGCTACTTCCTGGTCATTCGGATAAGCTAAATAGACACCTAATGACTGCCATTCTGCCAGCGTTCTTGCTTTGTTAGCTTCAATGCCGGAGAAACTTAAATCCATCGGAGCAGATAATTTTACCTCAACGCCCCAAGGTAATTGGTTATCCCAGCCCACGGTTGAGAGATAATTTGCAATAGAAGCAAAAGCATCAGCTTCATTATCCCAAATATCTTTTTTACCATCATTGTTGCCATCAGCCGCATAGGTTAAATAGGAAGTTGGTATAAATTGGGTTTGTCCCATTGCCCCAGCCCAAGAACCCAACAATTCATAGCGTCTAATTGTGCCATTATCAAGCATTTTCATTGCATTAACGAATTCTTGCGTGAACAATTTCTCACGGCGACCATCAAACGCAAGTGTGGCTAATACGGAAAGTACATCAAAATCGCCTTGATTACGCCCGAAGCTGCTCTCCATTCCCCAAAGGGCTAAAATATACTCTTTTTGCACACCATATTTTTGGCTCGCACGAGTTAAATCTGCACTATATTCATACCAACGTTCCACCGCTTGATTGACTTTGGTTTGATTTAATACTTTATTCAAGTAATTCGTTACACCATTTCGATTTGGCGGTGGAGGCGGAGTGTTTGGATCACGCTTACGAGCCGCTTGCTGCTGGTCTAATTGCACTGCTCTCGCATTATAATTAATGAATTTCTGCTCATTTAATGTTTTTGCAGAAACACCTGCACCGGCTGCTTTCTGCTTCAAAAAATGCACATAGTCATTAAAATTGCTCACTGAGCGTGATTTCGTATATTGAGCATCTAAGTTTAAGCGAGAATAATGTTCAGAATTATCGCTTGAGCAACCTGCCAGAGCTAAGGTAATAATTGTTAAAGGTAAGATAAAAATTTTCTTTTTCATTCTATGTCTATCAAATTAACCATTCTATTTGGGCGAATTACGTTATCTATTGTAATTTCTGCCACACCTAAAAATTGTGCATTATCGGAGTATAAACGCACTAAACCATAAATGTGATTAAGATTGTCAAACCTAACTCTTTGACCAAAGCCAACCGCTTTAGTTTGCTGTTCGGTTAAATTTATTTTTGGCAATGAAGAAACAGCAGTATCCATTGCTAATAAATGCTTATCTAGCTCTACAAGCGGTTGATTTTCTGCTAAATTTTGCAAATCAGTATAGCTCATCATTTTTTCAATAGGGTAATTAGCCACCGCAGTGCGGCGTAACATAGTAACGTGAGCACCACAGCCCAGCACTTCGCCTAAATCATCAATAAGGGTACGAATGTAAGTCCCTTTTGAACAATGCACTTCTAAGGTTAGAAATGGTGCGTTGTACTCAATAAAATTCAGCTCAAAAATCGTAATCGGGCGAGCTTCACGCTCTACCGTAATCCCTGCTCTGGCATATTCATATAACGGTTTTCCGTTATGTTTTAATGCGGAAAACATTGTTGGCACTTGCAGAATATCGCCTCGAAATTGGTGTAAATTCGCTAAAATATCTGCTTCTGTTACATTCACGTCTCGAGTTCCAACCACTTCCCCTTCAGCATCAGAAGTATCGGTTCTTTCTCCTAGTTTCGCAGTAACCAGATAACGTTTATCTGAGTCCAATAAAAACTGGGAAAATTTCGTTGCTTCGCCCAAACAAATCGGCAACATACCTGTAGCAAGTGGATCTAACGCTCCTGTATGCCCTGCTTTATTTGCTTGGAAAATCCGTTTTACCTTTTGCAGAATATCGTTTGAAGACATTCCTTGTGGTTTATCTAATAAGAAAACGCCGTGAATATCACGGCCACGCTTACGAGGTCTAGACACAATTAGTCCTCTTTATGCTTTTCTTCGTCATTTTTGATCACACTAGATACAAGGTTAGACATACGCATACCTTCTACTAATGATTCATCATAGATAAAACGCAATTCAGGCACAATGCGTAAACGCATTGCTTTGCCTAATAGAGTGCGGATATATGGGCTGGCTTTTTCTAAGCCTTTCATTCCTTGTGCAATAGCTTCACGATCATTATCAAATAAGAAAGTAACAAAGATTTTCGCATAGGCTAAATCTCTAGACACTTCCACATCAGACACCGTTACCATACCGATACGAGGATCTTTCACTTCTCGTTGTAAAATCACTGCCACCTCTTTTTGTAACTCTTGAGCTACACGGTCGCTACGTTTAAATTCTCTGGACATATTTTCCCCTTTTGTAGGGGCGTGATGCTCACGCCCTAAAAATACAAAGGGCGTATGCAATACGCCCCTACTCAAAATTAGGTTAGATTGAGCGTTTCACTTCAACGATTTCAAACACTTCGATTTGATCGCCAACTTTTACGTCGTTGTAGTTTTTAACGCCGATACCACATTCCATACCGTTACGCACCTCAGATACGTCATCTTTGAAACGACGTAGAGATTCTAGTTCGCCTTCAAAGATTACAACGTTATCACGCAATACACGGATTGGATTGTTACGTTTAACCACACCTTCAGTTACCATACAACCTGCGATTGCACCAAATTTCGGGTGGCGGAATACATCACGCACTTCTGCCAGGCCGATAATTTCTTGTTTGAATTCAGGCTGTAACATACCGCTCATAGCCGCTTTCACGTCATTTAATAGTTCATAAATGATTGAGTAGTAACGTAAATCGATGTTTTCTGCTTCAATCACACGGCGAGCTGACGCATCTGCACGCACGTTAAAGCCAACCATAATCGCATTAGAAGCCGCAGCTAAGGTTGCATCCGTTTCTGTGATACCACCCACGCCCGAACCGATAATTTTCACTTTCACTTCGTCTGTTGAAAGCTCCATTAATGATTGGCTGATAGCCTCTACAGAACCTTGTACGTCTGCTTTTACAATGATGTTCAACTCTGCCACATCGCCTGCTGCCATATTGCTGAACATATTTTCCAGTTTCGCTTTTTGCTGACGAGCAAGTTTCACTTCACGGAATTTACCTTGACGATATAATGCCACTTCACGAGCTTTCTTCTCATCACGCACAACGGTCGCTTCATCACCTGCTGCCGGTACGCCTGAAAGACCTAACACCTCAACCGGAATTGATGGGCCTGCGGATTCAATGTCTTTACCATTTTCATCACGCATTGCACGCACACGTCCGTATTCAAAACCACAAAGTACGATATCACCTTTGTTTAACGTACCTGATTGAACAAGGATAGTTGCAACAGGTCCACGACCTTTATCTAAGTAAGATTCGATTACCACACCGCTTGCCATACCGTCTTTCACAGCGGTTAATTCAAGCACTTCAGATTGAAGAATAATAGCTTCTAATAAGTCATCGATCCCCATACCTTTTTTCGCCGAAACAGGTACGAATTGTACATCACCACCAAATTTCTCAGAAATAACCTCGTGTTGTAGTAGCTCTTGCTCAACACGATCTGGATTTGCTTCCGGCTTATCGATTTTGTTTACCGCAACCACTAATGGTGCACCTGCTGCTTTTGCGTGTTGGATAGCTTCGATTGTTTGAGGCATCACACCATCATCAGCGGCAACTACAAGTACTACGATATCCGTTGCTTTCGCACCACGAGCACGCATTGAGGTAAATGCTGCGTGCCCCGGTGTGTCTAAGAAGGTAATCATTTTACCGTCATCAGTTTCAACGTGGTATGCACCGATGTGCTGAGTAATACCACCTGCTTCACCTGCTGCCACTTTTGCTTTACGAATGTAGTCAAGCAATGAGGTTTTACCGTGGTCAACGTGTCCCATAATGGTTACTACCGGTGCACGAGTTACTTTTTCTGCATTAGTATCACGATCTTCTAAAACCGCTTCTTCTAACTCATTTTCTTTACGCAGAATAACTTTATGACCTAACTCTTCCGCCACTAATTGTGCTGTTTCTTGATCGATAACTTGGTTGATGGTTACCATTTCGCCCATTTTCATCATCATTCTGATGATTTCTGTCGCTTTAACCGCCATTTTATTCGCAAGTTCAGCCACAGTAATGGTTTCGCCAATCACAACATCAGCCTTCACTACTTGAGCAGGTTTAGTGAATGCTTGTTGCAACGCAGCACCTTTCTTACCGTGTTTGCGTTTACCTTTCACTTCTTTTTGGTTACGGCGATCTGCACTGCGTTCGTTTTTATCATCTTCACGCCCGCCTTTCTTCGCTTTAGCCACTGCACCTTTATTATTGCGACCACGACTATTTTCGCTACGGCGATCATTATCACGATCAGCTTCACGGGCGTAAGAAGAGGTAAAACGTTCATCGTCAAAATCTTCGCTACCGTTATCTTCTGCTTCTTCACGCGCAATTTCAGCTAAACGGCGGGCATTTTCTGCTGCACGTTTCGCTTCCATTTCCGCTTTTTGCTGTGCAAGCTCTTCTTGCTTACGGCGTAATTCTGCTTCTTCTTTACGCTTCGCTTCTTTTTCAGGATCAAGGGCTTTTTCTTGCTTCACTTGAGCTGGAGCTTTTGGTTTTTCTTCTTTTGCTTTGCTGTTTGGCATTACAGGGGCAGCTGGTGTTTTACTAGTGGTCTGTTCTGTCGCTTTTTTTGCAGCTGCTTCTTTAGCCGCTTTTTCTTTGGCTTCCGCTTCTGCTTTTTCACAAGCTAATCTCTCAGCTGCCTCTTTTTCTGCTTTCGCTTTTGCAGCAGCCGCTTCTTTAGCCGCTCTCTCTTGCAATGCTTTTGCATCAATTTTTGGTTTTTTCTCGATTACTTCAACCGCTTTTACTTTACCGCTCGTGGTTGTTGTATTCACTTTACTTGCTTTGCGAGCACCGCCAAGCGAAAGTGTTTTTTTCTCTTCAGTCATTTTTTATCCTCTTTGCTTAGCTTAGTTGAACCAACAAATTTGACGTGCAGCCATAATTAACTCGCCCGCTTTCTCTTCTGAAAGCTCTTCAATATCGGCTAAATCATCAATACCTTGCTCTGCAAGTTCTTCAAGTGTCGTGATCTGTTTTTCCGCTAATTTGAATGCGATATGACGATCCATACCTTCAAGCGTTAATAATTTATCTTCAATTTGAGCTGATTTTAATAATTGCTCTTCTTCTAACGCTTTTTTCGTAATCGCATTCTTCGCACGAGATTGAAGCTCTTCAACTAAATCTTCATCTTCTAAACCATCAATCGCCGTTAAGGTATCAACTGGTACATAGGCAATCGCTTCTAATGAAGTAAAGCCTTCTTCAATTAAAACTTGAGCAAACTCTTCATCAATTTCCAATGCAGAGGTTAATAAGTTGATAATTTTACCGTCTTCTTCTGCATTTTTCTGAGTTAATTCTTCGTTTGTCATCACATTTAACGCCCAACCTGTTAATTGGGTTGCTAAACGCACGTTTTGACCGTTACGACCAATAGCTTGAGCTAAATTTTTCGCTTCAACCGCAATATCCATTGAGTGAGCGTCATCGTTAATCACAATAGAGCTTACATCTGCTGGAGCCATTGCATTAATCACGAATTGAGCCGGGTTTTCGTCCCATAAAACAATATCAACACGCTCGCCACCAAGTTCATTGCTAATAGCTTGAACACGAGCACCACGCATACCCACGCATGCACCTACTGGATCAATACGTTTATCGTGCGTTTTCACCGCAATTTTCGCACGAGAACCTGCATCACGAGCTGAACCTTTGATTTCAATGACACCTTCGCCAATTTCAGGTACTTCAAGTTTAAATAACTCCTCAAGCATTACTGGTTTTGCACGAGTAACGAAAAGCTGAGGGCCTTTTGATTCAGGTTTGATTTCATATAACACACCACGCACACGGTCGCCCGGACGGAAGTTTTCACGAGGAATCATATCTTCACGCACAATAACCGCTTCGCCTTTGATGTCTTCAGTTTTGCCAGCTAACTCAAGGAAAATATTATCACGAGTTACTTTCTTAACCGTTGCGATAATAATCTTGCCTAAATCAGAACGGAATTCATCAATAATTTTGGTTTTCTCTGCTTCACGGATTTTCGTTTTCACGACTTGACCGAAAGTTTGAATAGCCACACGACCAAACTCAATAGACTCCACTTCATCTTCGATGAAATCGCCTAGTTGTACGTTTGGATCTTCAAATTGAGCCGCTTCTAAGCTGATTTCACGCGTCATATTGCTCACGCTCTCAACAACTGCCCAACGGCGGAAAGTTTGGAAATCGCCCGTTTTGCGATCAACGACCACACGCACATCAATATCTAAATCACGGCTTTTCTTCGTTGCAATGGTTAAAGCGGTTTCTAACGCTTCAAAAATCGCTTCTTTTGGTAATTGCTTTTCGTTTGATACTGCTTCTGCAGCTAATAAAATCTCTTTACTCATTTTGTCAGTTTGCCTTCATCTTAAAAATTAAAAACGGGAACTAAATTTGCTTTTTGAATGTTACCAAATGCGAATTGACGATCTTCGTTATCTACGGTTAGGGTAATAAAATCACCCTCAACTGCTTTGATTTGACCTTGCCATTTACGGCGATCGAACATTGGAATACGCAAATGAATAACCACATCACGACCGATAAAACGCTCATAGTGAGCAATGGTAAAGAGCGGTCTATCTAAACCCGGCGAAGAAACTTCTAGGTTATATTTATCTGCAATCGGATCTTCAACATCAAAAATCGCACTCACTTGACGACTCACATCACTGCAATCATCAATGGTTACACCGCCTTCTTTATCAATATATAAGCGAACCGTTAAAAAACGCCCCGCACGTTGGCATTCAATGCCGACTAATTCAAAGCCTAATGCTTCAATAGAATCCAGCACAAGCTCTTCTAATTTTTGTTCTAAGGTTGCCAAGTTAATCTCCAAAATAAAAAAGCTGGATAACACCAGCTTTGATACGTTAATTCCTGTACCAATTTCCGTAAAAAAACCCCAGACGGGAAACCGTGGGGCTTTAAGCGGTTTGTTTTATGATGTAACAACCACAAGCGGTCATTTTTTACTAATTTTTTGCAAAATTAATTTTAAAACATCATATAAAACAAAACTCACAACTTTAACCAAAGCTGTGAGCTTAAAACTGGTTGCGGGGGCCGGATTTGAACCAACGACCTTCGGGTTATGAGCCCGACGAGCTACCAAGCTGCTCCACCCCGCGTCTGATGGGTCTTATTATAGGCTTTTAATGTAAAAATGCAAGCCTTTTTTAATATTTTCGCTCTAATTCCGCTTGATAGAACATTTTTAATCCATCTTTTGCTTTTATATCACCATACAATGTTTGGTAATAGTAGTCATAAGCCAACACATTCTGCACATAACCTCTCGTTTCATAAAACGGAATACTTGCGATAAATTCATCCATTACTAAAGTGCCATTACTGCGTTTGAGCCACTGCTCTACACGCCCAGCACCTGCATTATACGCCGATGAAATCAAAATACGGTTATTTGGATATTTTTCATTAAGCTCCATTAAATGCGTTGTGCCAAGCATAATATTGTTGAATGGTCTAAATAAATCTCGCTCGCCTCTAAAAGGTAATCCGTTATCTTTTGCCGTTTTTTCTGCAGTAGCGGGCAACATCTGCATTAGCCCTCTCGCATTAGCGTGTGATTGAGCTTGTGGATTCCAAGCACTCTCTTGGCGTGCAATAGCTTGGGCAAATGATTTGCTCACATTTTTACCTTGCAAGTTGAGCTCAAACCAATCTGAATAGGCATTTGGCAAGCGTAAATCAATATGATCAAAGGCTTTTATCTGAATTGTACCTTCCACCGCTAAATCATACCAATTTTGCTCTTTTGCATATTTAATAATAGCAAGTTGCGTTTTAACAGGCGAATTTTCTCCTGTTTCAGGTTTCACATTATTGATTAAATTAATCCAAGCTCGCTTAGCCTGATCAGCTTGCCCTATCTCACGTAATTCTTGAATACGCTCAAATTGCTTTTCATATAATTCACGTTGTGGTCGAGTTAAATCCGCCACTTCGATAACAGGTAATTGATAAGCCATACCTAATTGTTGTGCCGCCAGCATTGGATAGAAACCTCGCTCTTTGACTAATTCCTCAAATGCGGATTTACGTTTAGCTTCATTCTTTTCAATTTTTGCCGACCAATAACGCCATTCCGCCTTATTTTTAGCCTCATTTGACAGAAGATTTAACCACTCATTTAAATCTGAGCGTTGCCAAATTGCCATACGCAATCTGCGTTCTAATAGATTATCAGCCCCTAAGGTTTTAATCTGCTCATCACGCCAGAATTGGAACGTTGGCTCTTCATTATCAAAATGTCGGCTGATAAATGCAATTTTTAACGCTTTAAGCTCATCTTCACTAAATTGATATTTCTCAGCCCATAATTGGTATTGTTCAAATGTCGGATTCTCCAGTTTCTCTGGCTGAGTACGGATATATTTTGGCAATAATTCCATAATAATTACTTTATTTTCCGTTTTAAATACCGAATCAAGCGGTTGATTTTCAATAAAACTTTGCAACTCTTTCGGATTAGCCGATACTTTCTCAACTGAACTTAACCACGTTTTCAGATTTTCATCAGTTGCATTAAGTGCTAGATTAGCAATTTCCGCATTTGCATTTTGTTTGACTAATTCAACCGCTTTCAAACGTACTTTTTCATCTGTTTTTAAGCCCTGATCTCGCCAAAAACTTTCTAAATTCGCACAGTCAGGCGTTAATTTAGGATTAGCCAACCAGAAATCATCAAACTCTTTCACTAAGGCGGATAATTCTGCATTTTCTACTTTTTGCTCAACCATCGGATTTATTTGAGCTTTGCTTGCTGCAATTTCATAACGAGCTGAAAATAAACGACATTGATCCACTAACTGCATAGGCTTAACGACTTTTGCATATTCAACCAATTCTTCAAATTTCTGCTCACGATAAAGCAGCTCAAACAGAAAATTCTGCAACTGCCGTTGATATAAAGATTCTGGATATTTTGCTACAAAGGCTTTAACTTCTTGCTCTGTTGCTTGCTTCGATGTCATTTTAGCATTCAGCAGCTTCCATTCGGCTTCCATTTCTAACGGATAGCCCGATAAAGTCGCCAATAAACGTTGGATAACTTGCTCTGTTGTAGGCGATAAATTTTTCTGACTGACTGCCGCATCAACTAAATAATTAATCTGCTGAAAATTTTCTCTCTGCTTTAAACGTAAATTTTCTGCGTGCTGCAACTCTTTCTGATAAATCGCTAACCAATCATTTTTTAATTGTTTTAATTCTGTTTCAGTATAACTTTTTGATGGCTCTTGCCCAGCTCCTGCCGCAAAGGTATATTGGCTCGTTAAAAACAGGGCAAGCAAAGTTTTCTTCCACATATTTTTCTCCTTAGTCGTGGGTTTTAGGCAGAAAAAGGCAAATAAAGTTCAATGTGAATATTTCAAGAAAATATTGAATTAAAGTGAGAAATGATGAAGTTTAATGGAGGCGTGTCCCGGAGTCGAACCGAGCTACATGGATTTGCAATCCAGTGCATAACCGCTTTGCTAACACGCCACAAGATTTGAAAAATTGGAGCGGGAAACGAGGCTCGAACTCGCGACCCCGACCTTGGCAAGGTCGTGCTCTACCAACTGAGCTATTCCCGCATTTGAATGTTCCGTGAAAGAACGATGTGCATTTTACGGATTTATGATTTTATGTCAATGACAAAATGAAACTTCTGCTGCCAAATGCTGAAAAAAACTTCACTCAACTTCATTAATGTTTTAAAAATAATCAAGCGGTTGAATTTTGCAAAAAATTTACAAAAACAACCGCTTGCTAGAACTTATCAATTAGCGTTTTTTCGCTTTCGCATTTGGCAAGTCTGTAATAGAACCTTCAAATACTTCAGCTGCTAAACCTACTGATTCGTGTAGGGTTGGGTGAGCGTGAATGGTTAATGCGATGTCTTCTGCATCACAGCCCATTTCGATAGCTAAGCCGATTTCGCCTAATAATTCGCCACCGTTGCTACCTACAATCGCACCACCTAATACACGGTGAGTGTCTTTATCGAAGATTAACTTCGTCATACCTTCTGAACATTCAGACGCAATCGCACGACCTGAAGCAGCCCAAGGGAATTTAGCCACTTCGTAGTTTAAGCCTTCTTGCTTACACTCTTTCTCTGTTTTACCTACCCAAGCCACTTCTGGCTCAGTATAAGCGATAGATGGGATCACTTTCGGGTCGAAGTAATGTTTCATTCCAGCAATAACTTCTGCCGCAACGTGTCCTTCGTGTACGCCTTTGTGAGCTAGCATTGGCTGACCAACGATATCACCGATTGCGAAGATATGTGGCACATTAGTACGAAGTTGTTTATCTACTGGAATAAAACCACGCTCGTCTACATGTACGCCTGCTTTACCTGCATCAATTAACTTGCCGTTTGGTACACGGCCGATTGCTACTAATACCGCATCGTAACGCTTAGTGTCGTTGCACGCTTTGCCTTCCATTGAAACATAGATACCGTCATCTTTTGCTTCAACTGCAGTTACTTTAGTTTCAAGCATTAACTTGAATTTTTTCTCGATTTGTTTGGTGTAAATCGCAACAATATCTTTATCTGCAGCAGGAATCACTTGGTCAAACATTTCAACCACTTCCACTTCTGAGCCTAAAGCGTTATAAACTGTCCCCATTTCTAATCCGATGATACCACCGCCCATAATTAATAGTTTTTTAGGTACTTCTTTTAATTTAAGTGCATCGGTTGAATCCCAAACACGTGGATCTTCGTGTGGAATGAATGGTAATTGAATTGGGCGTGAACCTGCTGCAATAATCGCATTATCAAAGTTAATTGTTGTTGGGTTACCATCACGGTCACGAGCCACTAATGTATTCGGGCCAGTGAATGCAGCTAAACCTTCCACTACAGTAACTTTACGTGCTTTAGCCATACCAGCCAAACCGCCTGTTAATTTTGACACAACGGCTTCTTTACCGGCACGCACTTTATCTAAATCAATAGTTGGCTCACCAAAAGTAATACCATTGTGTTCAGCGTGTTTTGCTTCTTCGATTACTTTTGCAACGTGTAATAATGCTTTAGATGGGATACAACCTACGTTTAAACATACACCACCTAACGTTGAATAGCGTTCAACGATTACAGTTTCTAAACCTAAGTCTGCACAGCGGAATGCTGCAGAATAACCTGCAGGACCTGCACCAAGTACCACAACTTGCGTTTTAATTTCTTTACTCATATTTGCCTCAATTTGCTATACAAGCGGTCGATTTTGCAAAAAATTTTGTAAAAACAACCGCTTGTTAAAATTACATTACTAAACGACGAATATCTGCTAATACCGAATTGATATAAGATAAGAATCTCGCACCATCTGCACCATCTATTACACGGTGGTCGAATGATAATGACAACGGAAGCATTAAGCGAGGTTCAAATTCTTTACCATTCCAAATTGGCTGCATTTCAGACTTAGACACGCCTAAAATTGCTACTTCAGGGGCATTTACAATCGGAGTAAAGTGGGTTGTACCGATACCACCTAAGCTTGAAATCGTGAAACAGCCGCCTTGCATATCAGATGCCGTTAATTTACCTTCACGCGCTTTTTTCGATACTTCCATTAATTCACGAGAAAGCTCGATAATCCCTTTTTTGTTTACATTTTTAAATACTGGAACAACTAAGCCGTTTGGTGTATCTACCGCAACGCCGATGTTAATGTATTTTTTCAATGTTAAACGTTGTGCATCTTCAGAAATTGAGCTGTTGAAACGAGGGAACGCTTCTAATGCGCTTGCAACCGCTTTCATAATGAATACTACTGGCGTGATCTTCACATCTAACTTACGTTTTTCAGCTTCTTTGTTTTGCTCTTTACGGAAGTTCTCTAACTCTGTGATGTCTGTACGATCAAAGTGTGTAACGTGAGGAATCATTACCCAGTTACGGTGTAAGTTCGCACCAGAAATCTTATTGATACGGCTTAATTCAACTTCTTCAACTTCACCAAACTTGCTGAAATCAACTTTCGGCCACGGTAATAAACCTAAACCAGCACCGTTTGCCGCACCAGTTGCTGCCGCTGCTGTTCCGCCTTGTTTTTCAAATACTTGAACAGCCGTTTTAACGTATGCTTGAATATCTTCTTTAACAATACGACCTTTACGACCTGTACCTTTTACTTTATCTAGGTTTACACCAAACTCACGAGCTAAACGGCGAATAACTGGTGTTGCGTGTGCATAACCTGCCGCAGAAACCACTTGCTCTTGGTTTAAACCAGATTGGTTTTGACCTGCAGGAGCTGCATCAGTTTTCGTAGGAGCTACTGCTTGTGGAGCTGGTGCTGAAGCTGTTTGAGTTACTGCTGGAGCTGGTGCAGCACCCGCTACTTCAAATTTCATAATTAATGAACCAGTTGAAACTTTATCGCCTGATTTCACTAAAATTTCTTTTACCACACCTGCAAATGGAGCTGGTACTTCCATTGAGGCTTTATCGCCTTCAACAGTAATTAAAGATTGCTCTTCTGATACAGAATCGCCTACTTTAACCATAATTTCAGTGACGTTTACTTCATCGCCACCGATATCTGGCACATTCACATCTTTAATTGCAGATGCTGATGCTTGAGCTGGTGCTGTATCAGGAACTGATTGTGCTGGAGCAGCTGATGCTGTTTCAAACTTCATAATTAATTTGCCCGTTGAAACTTTATCGCCCACGTTGATTAAAATCTCTTTTACTACACCCGCAATTGGTGCCGGCACTTCCATTGAAGCCTTATCGCCTTCAACGTTAATAATTGATTGATCAACTTCAACGCTGTCGCCTACCTTAACCATAATTTCAGTGACGTTTACTTCGTCTGAACCGATATCTGGCACATTCACTTCAACAACTGCAGATGTCGCTGCTGCCGGTGCTGCCGCAGGAGCAGATTCTGCTTTTGGTGCTTCAGCCACTGGTGCTGCATCAGCTGATTCTAATACTAACATCGGAGAACCAGTTGAAACTTCATCACCTACTTTTACTAATACTTCTTTTACCACACCTGCTTCTGGTGCTGGTACTTCCATAGAAGCCTTGTCGCCTTCTACGTTAATAATTGATTGGTCTACCGAAATAGTATCGCCAACTTTTACCATCACTTCAGTAACGCTTACTTCATCTGAACCGATATCTGGTACATTAATTTGTTTTGACATTTTAAAATCCTTCTTGAGTTACCGCCTCTCCCCTTGTAGGAGAGGGACAGATTTTTCTTCGTTCAGAAAAAAAATCAGGGAGAGGGGAATACAAGCGGTTAATTTTCTCAACATTTTTGCAAATAAACCTAACACCCTCTCTCTGCCAAAAGTTTCTCAACGAAACTTTTAGCTGTCTCTCTTCCATCAAGGGAGAGAGTATTAGAAATTACGCATATAATGGATTAATACGATCCACATTTAAGCCAAATTTAGCAATAGCATCAGCAACCACTTTAGTTTCTACTGTGCCTTCTTTCGCTAATTGAGCAAGTGCTGCAACTACCACATAACGCTCATCAACTTCGAAGTGTTCACGTAAGTTCGCACGGCTGTCTGAACGACCGAAACCATCTGTACCTAAAACGTGATAGTGTTTGCTTGGTACATATGCACGGATTTGTTCTGCATAAAGTTTCATATAGTCAGTTGCTGCAACGGTTGGAACATCATCTAACACTTGTGCTACATAAGGAACACGTTGTTCTGCTGTTGGGTGTAATAAATTCCAACGAGCTGCATCTGCACCATCACGACCTAATTCGTTGAATGATGGCGCTGAGAATACATCTGCTGTTACGCCATAGTCATTTGCAAGAATTTGTGCCGCTAAGCGAACGTGACGCATAATTGCACCCGAGCTTAATAATTGAACACGACCTTTGCCTTTACCTTCAACGGTTTCAAATTTATATAAGCCTTTACGGATACCTTCTTCAGCACCTGCTGGCATCGCTGGTTGGTCTGTAATTTCGTTTAAAGTTGTGATGTAGTAGAAGACATTTTCTTGATCTTCACCATACATACGGCGAATACCGTCTTGAACGATTACTGCCACTTCAAATGCAAATGCTGGGTCGTAAGTTACACAGTTCGGGATTACACCTGCTTGGATATGGCTATGTCCATCTTCGTGTTGTAAACCTTCGCCGTTTAATGTTGTACGACCTGATGTACCACCGATCATAAAGCCACGAGCTAATTGGTCGCCAGCTAACCACATCATATCGCCTACACGTTGGAAACCGAACATTGAGTAGTAAATGAAGAATGGAATCATCGGTAAGTTGCTTACAGAGTATGATGTTGCTGCAGCAACCCAAGATGCTGTTGCACCTAACTCATTGATACCTTCTTGTAATACTTGACCATCTTTCGCTTCACGATAGTAAGCCACTAAATCACGGTCTGATGGTATATAGTTTTGACCGAATGGATTGTAAATACCAATTTGACGGAACAAGCCTTCCATACCGAAAGTACGAGCTTCGTCCGCAATGATTGGTACAATTTGCTTACCGATATTTTTATCTTTTAATAACGTATTTAATACACGGGAAAATGCCATCGTGGTTGAAATACCTCGCGGCTGCTCATCTAATAGAGCTTGGAACTCTGATAATTCAGGCACTTTAAACTCAACAGTAAATTTCGGTTTACGAACCGGAACATAGCCGTTTAAGTCTTTACGTTTACCGTGTAAGTAATTGTACTCTTCTGAATCTTCAGCAAATTTGATGTAGTCTAAATTTTCAACTTGCTCATCGGTTAATGGCAATTCAAAATAATCACGGAAGCCTTTTAAGCTCTCTAATGACATTTTTTTCGATTGGTGAGCAGTATTTTTACTTTCTGCTTCAGGAATGCGGTAGCCTTTTACTTGTTGAGCTAAAATTACAACAGGTTTGTCTGATTTTTGTGCTTTTGCGTAAGCTGCATACAATTTTTCAGAATCGTGTGCACCACGGCGTAATGCCCAGATTTCATCATCTGTCATATCAGCAACTAATGCTGCAGTTTCCGGGTAACGACCGAAGAAATGTTCACGAACGTAAGCACCGTTTTTTGATTTGAAGGTTAAGTAGTCACCATCAACTACTTCCATCATTAATTGGCTTAGTTTGCCTGAAGTATCTTTTGCGAATAATTTATCCCACTCGCTACCCCATAATACTTTAATGACTTCCCAACCTGCGCCGGTAAATACGCCCTCTAATTCTTGAACGATTTTACCGTTACCATTTACCGGACCATCTAAACGTTGTAAGTTACAGCTAACGGTGAAGATTAAATTGTTTAATTTCTCACGGCCTGCGAATGATAATGCACCTTTAGACTCAATTTCATCCATCTCGCCATCACCTAAGAAAGCATATACTTTTTGATCAGCCGTATCTTTTAAACCACGGTGTTCTAAATATTTTAAGAAACGAGCTTGGTAGATAGCATTAACAGGACCTAAACCCATTGATACGGTTGAGAATTGCCAGAACTCAGGCATTAATTTAGGATGTGGATAAGAGGACAAGCCATCAGTAAAGGCTTCTTGGCGGAAGTTATCCATTTGCTCTTCAGTAATACGACCTTCTAAAAATGCACGGCCATACATACCTGGCGCAGCGTGCCCTTGGAAGAAGATTAAATCACCACCGTTTTTCTCAGTTGGCGCTTTAAAGAAATGATTATAGCAAACTTCATACATTGTCGCTGCTGATTGGAATGTTGAGATGTGTCCACCTAAGTCAAGATCTTTTTTCTGGCTACGCAAAACCGCTGCAATCGCATTCCAACGTACCGCAGAACGAATACGACGCTCGATTTTATGATCACCCGGATAAGCTGGTTGCTCAGAAACAGGAATCGTGTTCACATAATCTGTTGTTGTCCCTGTTGGTAATGGTACGCCTCCAGCACGGGCTTGGCTGATAACCTGTTCAACAATAAATTGAGCACGCTCTAAACCTTCTTCACGAATTAACGAATCAAGTGATGCTAACCAATCTTGAGTTTCGATTGGATCTACGTCATTTCTTAAGTTCTCTGACATAGTATTCTTCCTTATTAAAATTAATGATTGAAGTAATAAATAACAAAATTTTAACAAATTTTGCTTATTTGATGGTTTTTAGACCAATGTTTACTGAAAAAATTCATTTCAAATCGCTATTTTGAATTTCTTCTTCATTGAAATTTAAGACTAAAAACCACAAGTAAATCTATTATCTATTTGATTTTAAACACTTTTTATAAAAAACTATAAAATTTGTTTAAATTTTATAGATAAATTTGTAGTGCAAGATAGCAAAAATCGCTGATTTTGTCCAATTTTCAAGGGGTAGGCTTACACCTCACTTTGTGCAAAATAAAGCAACGTTACACACTATTTTGATTTAAGCAAACTTTCGCCACATTTTGAATAAGAGATGGACCTTGATAAATCATCGCAGAATAAAGCTGAAGTAAACTCGCACCAGCATCAATTTTCTCTTGTCCACTTGCTAGCGAGTGAATTCCCCCACTTCCAATGATAGGTACACGCCCTTTGAGTTCTGTAGATAGCCTTGAAATCAATCGAGTACTTAATTGATGTAGTGGCTTACCGCTTAATCCCCCTTGCTGTTCAGCGTGCGTTAAACCCGCCACACTTTCACGAGAAAGCGTGGTATTACCGGCAATGACACCATCAATTTGATGTCGAACTAGGCTATCTGCAACAGAAGCAATTTCTTCATCGGTTAAATCAGGAGCTATTTTTAATACAAGCGGTCGATATTTGCCAATTTTTTGAAAAAGTTGTGCTTGTTCTTGCTTAAGGTTCGCCAGTAAATCATCTAAGGCTTCACCATACTGTAAGCTACGCAAATTTTTAGTATTGGGTGATGAAATATTCACTGTTACATAATCGGCATATTCATATACTTTACGTAAGCAAATCAAATAATCATCTAGGCTACGCTCAATCGGTGTGATGGCATTTTTTCCTATATTAATCCCTAGAATGCCATCATATTTCGCTTTTTTCACATTCTCAATAAGAGCATCCACTCCTTTATTGTTAAAGCCATTGCGGTTAATAATACCTTCAGCTTCCAACACTCGAAACTGCCTTGGCTTAGGATTACCATCTTGTGCTAATGGAGTAACAGTTCCTACTTCAATAAAACCGAATCCTAATTTACCAAAACCATCGATAGCCTCACCATTTTTATCCGCTCCTGCTGCTAGCCCAATAGGATTCTTAAATTTAAGCCCCATTACTTCAGTAGGATTATAAGGAATAGGCAAAAGTGAACAAGGCAGCTTACCAATAAGTGATAAACTTTGGATAGAGAACTGATGGGCTTTTTCTGCATCAAGAGAAAATAGAACTTTACGGATTAAGGAATACATAGTCATTATCTTAATAAATACAAAATGTAAAAAACCCAATCTTTCGATTGGGTTTTTATCTCAAATAAATTATGCATCAAACATCGCAGAGATCGATTCTTCATTGCTAATGCGACGAATCGCTTCAGCAAGCATTCCTGATAAAGTTAAAACACGCACTTTATTAAGTGCTTTGATTTCATTGCTTAATGGAATAGTATCTGTTACCACAATTTCATCTAATGCAGGATTTGCTAAGTTTTGAGCCGCAGAACCAGAGAATACGGCGTGTGTTGCATAAGCAAATACACGGCGAGCACCACGCTCTTTTAATGCTTCCGCAGCTTTTACTAAAGTACCACCTGTATCAATCATATCATCAACCAAGATACAATCACGATCTGCAACATCACCGATAATGTGCATTACTTGAGAAACATTTGCTTTAGGGCGGCGTTTGTCGATAATCGCCATATCGGTATCATTTAATAACTTAGCAACTGCTCTTGCACGAACTACCCCACCAATATCTGGAGATACCACGATTGGATTGACTAAATCTGATTTTTTCAAAATGTCATCAATTAACACCGGCGAACCAAATACGTTATCAACAGGTACATCAAAGAAACCTTGAATTTGCTCTGCGTGTAAGTCACAGGTTAATACTCTATCAACCCCCACGCTTGAAAGGAAGTCTGCTACCACTTTTGCGGTAATAGGCACACGAGCTGAACGCACACGTCTATCTTGGCGAGCATAACCGAAATATGGGATAACTGCGGTAATACGCCCTGCCGATGCACGGCGTAACGCATCAACCATAACAATCAATTCCATTAGATTATCATTCGTTGGTGCACAAGTTGATTGCACGATGAAAATATCGCCTCCACGCACATTTTCATTGATTTGCACTTGAATTTCACCATCACTAAAACGACCAACAGTTGCATTACCTAATGATGTATAAAGTTGTTTTGCAATACGATTAGCAAGTTCTGGCGTTGCGTTGCCCGCAAACAGTTTAATATCAGTCATCGAATGATCCTTTGGTTATCGGTGGTTAGTTTGGAATAATGTTTGATGTAATGGCGAAATATTTTTCCCTTTCGCCACAAAGCCAAATGTCTCTTTTGGCTTATGTGCAAAAACCTGTTCGGCTTCCGCTTTGGTATTAAATTCGGCGAAAATACAAGCACCTGTACCCGTCAGCCTAAACATTGCATATTGTAACAATTCTTGCATAAGATCTTCAACTACAGAATACCTTTCTCGCACAACTTTTTCGCAATCGTTTGCCCATTTTGAAGATAATAATTCTGATAAAGTGCGTTTTGGTGTGTTTCTCGGTAAATGTGGATCGTTAAAAACCACCGCTGTTGAAATTGAAACATCAGGCTTTAATACTACATACCATTTTTCTTCTGGCTCACAAGGTGTTAAAACCTCCCCGACCCCTTCAGCAAAGGCGGCAACACCTCTCACAAAAATGGGAACATCAGCCCCTAAACTTAGTCCTAATTCCGCTAACTGCTCAAGTGAAAGTCCTGTTTGCCATAAGTGATTTAACCCAACCAACACCGTTGCTGCATTTGATGAACCACCGCCAACACCACCGCCCATCGGCAAATTTTTAGTAATACTAATTCTCGCTCCTTTGCTACAAGCAGTCGTTTTTTGCAAAAGTTTTGCAGCTCGATAAATTAAGTTATCTTCAACTGCTACACCTTCAACTTGATTGAGTAGCTCAATTTCAGGACTATTTGTGATTTCAATCTCAATTTCATCGCCAAAATCCAAAAATTGAAAGAGCGTTTGTAACTCGTGATAACCATCTGCCCGTTTATTGGTAATATACAAAAACAGATTTAATTTAGCAGGGCTGGGTAAAGTGACTTTTTCCATTAGTAAGTCCATCTATCAATACGGATCTTCAATGTTTGAGTACCGTTCTCGAGCACAATTAATTTGGGTAAGTTCGGTACAAGATCTTCGTGGTATTCCACATAGCTCGCTTTCCAAACCGTTCCATTTAACGGATAGCTAAATTGTGAGAGCTGACGTTTTTCATTCACAACATAATTACTGCCTTTTTCAGGCTGACCTTTTACCCAATAAGCAAATTGATCTATAGGGAATGAAACCCCAATAATCTCTTCCATCAACGCATTCACATCACGATCAGAACGAGAATTACCCTCGCTATCCGACACCGTCAAACCTCGTTGATTACGCACTAATTTAAGTGATTTTAAGGAAAGATTAGAAGAAAGTTCTAAACCAAAATTCGTTGGCGTATTGTATTGCCAGTTGAAATGAGAAGAAAAACGCTCTTCTGGTGAAATATAACCAAATTGCCCTGTTGCTTTATAGCCCTGAATTTTAGCTAATTGAGCCAAATGCTGCTGCCATTGCGGATCGTTATGTGGAATTTCTACCGTTGGCTTTTGCACTTCGGTTGGTGCATTTAACACCGAGTTACAACCAGTTAGGACGATTAACGCCCCAAGTGATAAAAGTTTTGTCAGTTTTTTCATAATACTCTTAAATTGTTATGGAACGAAAATTTTCCGCCCCACAAATAATATGGAAATGATTTTGCAAATTTTCAGCCAAAATCAACCGCTTGTTACGCTCCAAATTGTAAACTATGCAGCTGTTTATAAGCCCCACCTTGAGCCAGAAGTTCTGTATGACTCCCTCGTTCAATGATATTTCCGTGATCGACCACCAAAATTTCATCAGCTTTTTCAATCGTGGATAAGCGATGAGCAATAACCAGCACGGTGCGATCTTTTTGCAATACTTCAAGTGCTGACTGAATAGCTCTTTCTGATTCCGTATCTAGTGCTGAAGTGGCTTCATCAAGCACTAAGACAGGCGAGTTTCGTAACAAGGCACGAGCAATCGCTAAACGCTGGCGTTGCCCGCCCGATAAACTCGCTCCATTTTCGCCAATCACGGTATCTAGTCCATTATCCAGTTTTTCAATAAACTCCATTGCGTGAGCTGCTTTTGCAGAAGCAATGATTTCTTCTCGGCTGTATTTATCCGTTGCGGCATAAGCAATGTTATTGGCAATCGTATCGTTAAATAAGTGAACTTGTTGTGAAACCACCGAACATTGTTCACGCAAATTCTTCAAGGTGTAATCTTGAATATTGATGCCATCCAGTAAGATCTCACCATCATCAACATCATAAAAACGAGTTAATAAATTCGCAATGGTTGATTTGCCCGAACCTGAACGCCCAACTAAAGCAACTGTTTTACCTTTAGGGATCTCAAACGAAATATTGTTCAAGGCTTTTTCCTCTTTGCTCACATAAGTAAAACTGACATTTTTAAATTCAACATTACCTTCAGCTTTTTCCACTCGCACCGAGCCGTTATCTTTCTCGGTTTTTAAATCTAAAAATTCAAATAATGTTTGGCACGCTGCCATACCACGTTGGAACTGTGAGTTCACATTCGTTAAAGATTTTAACGGACGTAACATTGCCATCATAGAAGAAAATACAACGGTAAATGAACCTGCAGTAAGATTTTCGCTCATTACCTCTGGGAAAGTTGCCACATAAAGCACGGCTGAAAGAGCAAAGGAAGCAATAAGCTGCACCACGCCATCAGAAATACCATCAGCCGAAACTACTTTCATTCCTTTGCGACGCATATCATTACTCACACGTTCAAAGCGATCTTTCTCTACTTTATGCCCACCAAAGGAAAGTACCTCTTTATGCCCTTTGAGCATTTGCTCGGTGGTAATGGTCAGCTCTCCCATTGAGTTTTGAATATTACGGCTTAATTTGCGGAAATATTTGGAAACAAAGCCAATCAGCATACCGATAATCGGTGCCATAATAAATAGCACAATCGAAAGTTGCCAGCTGGTATAGATCATCACAACGAATAAGGAGATCAAATACGCCCCTTCACGCACAATAGTCACTAATGAATGTGAAGCGGAACTTGCCACCATTTCTGTGTCATAGGTAACACGAGAAAGCAAACGCCCTGTCGGGTTATTATCAAAATAACTGACAGGCATATACATTAAATGTTGGAAAATTTGACGGCGTAAGTTCATTACCACCTTGCCTGATACCCACGCTAGGCAATAGCTCGCAATATAGTTAGTTATGCCACGCACTAAAATAAAGACCACAACAAGCACAGCCATTAGCTTAAGAAAATCGTGATTAGCTTGCCCAAAGCCTTCATCTAACAGGGGTTTAAGTAAATAAATAAGGCCGGAATCAACCAACGCATTGAGTACCAACGCAATAGCCCCTGCAATCAAGCCTGCTTTAAAAGGGCTAATCGTTGGCCATAACCGTTTAAAAGTCTTTATCGTTGAAAGATCTTTTTCTGAATTAATTTGTTCTTTCATAATTCGTTCTTTTTATTGAAAAATCGCGCTATTGTACCTTGATTTTTAGGTCTAACCAAATTGGTTTGATTTCTGATTAACATTTAATCAACACTAGTAGCATAACACCACTACAACTTTAAATACGAGCGGTGCAAATATTGAAGAAAGTACACCGCAGGCAACTAAGGCAATAGAGCTATAACTCCCTGCTTTCATACTATGTTCTAAGCACCGACCTGTACCTAATGCGTGTGAAGCCGCTCCCATACTTAATCCTATCGCCATAATATTTCTTACTCTGGCAAATCGCAGTAGCATAAATCCTAAAATAGATCCGACCACACCTGCAATCATCACCCCCACGGCAGCTATTGCGACATTGCCGTTAATTTCATTGGTAATAATAATTGCCATCGGCATTGAAACTGATTTAGGCAGGGCTGCTGCTAACATCTCTTGGTTTGCGCCAAACAATAGCCCAAAACCAATACCTGTTAGCATTGTTACTATTGTACTAAAGAGCAGAACTACCGAGATCTGACGCCATTTTTTGCGGATATAAGGCAGTTGCTCGTAAAACGGATAAGCCAATGCCACAACCGATACACCTAACAAATTATTCAATACCGCATTACCTTGATAATAGTCTTGGTAAGGAATATCAAAAACGACTAGCACCCCAATGATTAAAGAGAGTGCAATGAGGAAAGGATTTAGCAAACTAATATTCAGCTTTTGGCTGATTTTTAGCCCTAAAAAGAACATCAATACGGTCAAAATAGAATATAAATAGATCACTTTACCCCCTTTTGCGATGGAAAAGCCATTGAGCAAAAATACCAATCAGTATAATGGAAACTAAGGTGCTTAATGCCGTTGCCAGCACAAAGGTATTCAAGTTTTGATGGAGTAAATCAAAATGCTCCATTAAGCCTGCACAAATCGGTAGAAAAAAGAGCGTCATATAACGGGTTAAAGACTTAGCACTGGGTGTAACCCATTCTATTTTGATAATACCAAGCACCAAGCAACCAAATAAAAGCAACATCCCTAAAATGCTATCGGGAATGCCGATTGGGAAAAATGAAGTAATTAGCTTGCCTAAATAGAACATTACAAAAAGTAAGGCAAAAGAGGCTAGCATACGAAAGATCTGTATAAACATATTGCTCCAAACAAGCGGTTCTTTTTTATCTATAATTTGCAAAATTATAGGAAAATATGACCGCTTGTATCTCTAACTATGCGTTTAAAAATTGAATAACAGCGTTCAAATCTCTGGTTCGCTTCGAGGGCGGTAAACTTTTCAAGAAGGTTTGTCCATAATTCCTCATTACCAAACGGGAATCGCAGATAATCACTACCCCTCTGTCTGTTACATCTCGAATTAAACGCCCAGCACCTTGTTTTAAGGTAATCACCGCTTCGGGGATCTGAATATCATTAAACGGATCACCTCCTTGCAATCGACAATCTTCCATTCGGGCTTTGAGCAGCGGTTCATCAGGCGAGGTAAAGGGCAGTTTATCAATAATCACAAGGGAAAGATCATCGCCTCGTACATCTATTCCCTCCCAGAAACTTTGGGTTGCCACCAGCACGGAATTTTCTTCTTTTACAAATTTTTCCAACAAACGGCCTTTGCTGGTTTCGCCTTGTAATAACACATTAAGCGAGCTATGTTCCCGTAAAAAATCAGCCAAGCCCCGCATCATATAATAGGAAGTGCAAAGTAAAAAACAACGTCCTTTGTTTGCTTCAATCACAGGTTTTAATAGCTGCCCTAATGCGGTAAGCGTGTGAGCTTTATTGGTATCAGGCAAATAGCGAGGCACACAAAGTAACGATTGGTTTTGGTAATCAAAAGGGCTTTGCAACACCAATTGCTCGGCATTTTCAATGCCTAGCCGCTGGCAAAAATGGTCAAAAGTGCCGCCCACTTCAAGGGTGGCAGAGGTAAACACCCAGCCAATTTGCTGATTTTTCAACTGCTCGCCAAATTTATCGGCGACAGTGAGAGGCGTAATATGCAACCCAAAAGATCGCCCATTCGCTTCATACCAATAGCAATAACCTGTTACGGTGGTATCCATCAACTTTTTAAGGCGAACTTTCACTTCTGCCAATCGCTCAAAAATTTTGTCTAAGGTTTCAGACCGACCCAGCGATTTTTTCACTACTTCACTTAAAAAGTCGATATTTTCAGCCACTTTTACCAAGCCATCAACCACTTTTTTATCCCGAAATAGATCTCGCAAATTGCCTCGAATCTGCCCTTCTCCGCCCATTAATAAGCGAAAATCTTGCACCACTTTCATTAGATGATCAGAGGCTTTGCCTAATTGAGCTACATCTTTTAATTCAGTACGGTAAACGATGTTGGTATCTTTACAGATATCGAATAATTGACGAGAAGAGAGCGATTGCCCGAAGTATTGGCTGGCAGTATCGGGGAGTTGATGTGCCTCATCGAAGATCACCAATTCTGCCTCTGGGATCAGCTCCCCAAAACCCGTTTCTTTTACTGCCATATCGGCACAAAATAAGTGATGATTAACCACCACCAGATCCGCTTCCATCGCTTTACGGCGAGCCTGTACCACATAGCAATCTTTGAAATGTGGACAATCTGAACCTAAACAACTTTCGGTGGTACTCACCAGCTGCGGTAAAATCGGGCTATCTTCAGCGATGGTAATACATTCGCTTAAATCCCCTGTTTTAGTGGAATTTTGCCATTTGCTGATTTTTTTCAAATCCGCCAACACCGATTTATCGCCCAATACGCCCATTGCGGTAACTTGATCTAATCTATCTAAACAGAGATAGTTTGCCCTGCCTTTAAGTAAGGCAATTTTGCCTTTGTATTTAAGGGCTTTTTGAATGGTGGGAAGATCTCGATTAAAGAGCTGATCTTGCAGATTTTTCGAGCCAGTAGAAACAATGGTTTTCTTACCTGAAAGCAATGCAGGCACTAAATAGGCAAAGGTTTTACCCGTTCCCGTTCCCGCCTCCACCACTACAGGGGTTGCAAATTTTACCGCTTTTCCGATCGCTTGTGCCATTTCAAGCTGAGCTTTGCGTGGGCGAAAGCCGTTGATATTTTGGCTGAGTAAACCATCATCGCTAAAAGCGTGGATAATTTTATCGTCGTATTTTGTCATTTAGAAATGAGTAAGCGGTTGAATTTGCAAATTTTTTTGTAAATTCAACCGCTTGTAAAAGTAAAAAATTAGGGCTTTTTAGATAATTGTTCTTTCGATATTTTATTAATTACATAGAGCCAACTAAATGCAAATAGATTTAAGATTAGTAAGCCTATCGTTAAATTCCAGCCTAATTCCATCACAAAATCTCCTTTAGTTGTCGTAACTTTCTGCCGAGCGTTAGAAAAACGTAAATGCTTAATACTAATAATGTAGAATTAATTAACTTAGCTAACGTCGGTTCTTTTCCAAAGAGTATAACAGGAATTGCCAAAATCACAACTTTAGCCACATCAATCGAGATCTTCGTCCAATCATCTAAAGTTTCTTTTTCCACTGGGGTTTTAAATATACTTAGCATAAAAATGCTCCTTTTGAGAATATTATTGAAGATTTCAATCTATTTCACAAAAAGAGAATTTCATTTTTTCGATCTGTGTCGAAAAATTAATTGCCTAATAGTAGTCCATCATCGCTTAGTTGTTCGTGGCGATTTTGTTGGAACAGTCGCAGTAAATCTGGCACGTCCATTTTTTGCCGTTGCTCGCCCGAAACATCAAACGCTACTTGCCCTTGATGAAGCATTACGGTTCTATCGCCATAATCTAGGGCTTGTCGCATTGAGTGCGTGACCATTAGCGTAGTTAATTTTTGCTCTCGAACAATTTTATTTGTGAGTTCCATTACAAAATCGGTAGTTTTCGGATCAAGGGCTGCGGTATGTTCATCGAGTAATAAAATGTTAGATGGCTTAAGCGATGCCATTAAAAGGCTAACGGCTTGGCGTTGTCCGCCCGATAATCGCCCCATTTGGTCGGTTAAACGATTTTCTAAACCCAGTCCTAAAAGAGATAGCTTTTCTTTGAATAACTCTCGCATTTGGCGTTTAATCGCAAAGCCTAAACCACGTTTACCGCCACGTTGATAAGCCAACGCCATATTTTCTTCAATGGTTAAACTTTCACAAGTGCCTGCCATTGGGTCTTGGAATACACGAGCCACTTGGTTAGCTCGCTGCCACGTTGTAGTGTTATTAACTTTATTACCTTGAATGATAATCTCACCACTATCAACCAAGCAATCTCCACTAATCGCATTAAGCATTGTGGACTTCCCTGCTCCGTTACTGCCAATCACAGACACAAATTCGCCTTGCTCTACTTTAAGCGATAAGCCTCGTAACACCGGGTTTTCAATCGCCGTGCCTTTATTGAAGGTAATGAATAAGTTATTTAATTCAATCATCTTAACCTCTTTTACCTGCCAATTTTTGCTTAATTCTTGGTACAGCTAACACAATCACAACCAATAAGGCGGTAATTAAATTCAGATCTTGCGGCCCAAAGCCAATGCCGTTTAATGTGTCGTTATTCAATGCAAGGGCAATGAAGAAACGGTAAAGCACCGAGCCAATAATCACCGCAAAAGTCAGCCAAATAATGCGTTTAACTGAGAAAATAGCCTCACCAATAATCACCGCTGCCAAGCCGATCACTATCGTTCCCACGCCGATGGAAATATCCACCCCACCGTTACTTTGCACATACAATGCACCACCTAACGCAATAAGAGCGTTAGAAATCGCCATACCTAAAATAGTCATTTTATTAATTGCGATACCTTGTGCTTTCGCCATACGGCTATTTGTGCCTGTTGCTCGAATGGCTAAGCCTGTTTCGGTTGCAAAAAACAGATCAAATAAGCACTTCACAATCACAACCACCAGCAATGCCATTACAAGGCGAACTAAGGCTAATTGCAGATCACTTTCGATAGGCATTACATCATAAATTGTCGTTTCGCCTAGAATTGCAATGTTCGGCATTCCCATAATACGTAAATTAATGGAATAGAGGGCGATCATCATTAAGATACTTGCCAGTAATTTCTCAATTTTGAAACCGATATGCAGGCTTGCTGTAACCATACCGGCTACCGCTCCGGCAAGCGTGCCATATAAAGTTGCCAGCCAAGGATCAACTTGATTTAAAATGCTAATCACACAAACTGCCCCACCGAGTGGAAAGCTACCGTCTGCCGTTAAATCAGGGAAATCTAGAATTTTGTAAGAAATTAATACACCAAGTGCGACAAGGGCATAAATTAAACCTAGCTCTAATGCCCCAATCCAAGTGATATTGGTTAAAAAGGAACTTAAAAAATGAATAAGACTGTCCATTTGTTTAGTATAGTTAATGAAATCACAACAAATGCACTACTATAGTAGTACAAATTAAAGTGGCATTTTACGCTATTTTAAAGATAAAATCAGCTAATTATTTACATTTGCAAATTTTTCACCTAAAACAACCGCTTGTATCTAATATATTTACCCTTTCCTGCTTTTTATTGCGTTAGCTCAAATTTAATTTTATTCATTGCAGTAAAATAAGCGAAAAACTTTCTTCTCTCAAACATACTATGTTAAATAAATGGTTTTTAACTAAAAATGCTTTCCTTGCGGTCAAACCTTTTAGTGCATTAAAAGATGCATTTAATGCAGGTTATGGCAAACAACATTTAATCAGGGATATCATTTCAGGCTTAACAGTTGGGGTTATCGCTATTCCGTTATCTATGGCATTGGCGATTGCCAGCGGTGTGCCGCCACAACACGGTTTATATACGGCGATTGTTGCCGGGATTGTGATTGCCCTTACAGGCGGTTCAAGATTTAACATTTCAGGCCCAACAGCCGCCTTTGTGGTGATTTTATACCCCGTCACGCAGCAATTTGGATTAAGCGGATTAATAATCGCAACAGTGCTTTCCGGGGTAATCTTAGTATTGATGGCGTTACTCCGATTAGGGCGGTTAATTGAGTATATTCCACTACCTGTCACACTGGGTTTTACCTGTGGTATCGGCATCGTGATTGCCACCTTGCAAATCAAAGATTTTCTGGGTTTAAGCATTGAAAAAATGCCCGAACACTATCTTGGCAAGCTAGAAGCTATTTTCTCAGCACTGCCTACTACTATAAGTTGGGCAGACACCTTAGTGGGTATCGTAACATTGTTGGTTTTAACCCGTTGGCATAAGCTACGACTACCCATTCCCGGGCATTTACCCGCTGTCTTTATCGGCACGCTGTTATCATTATTTCTGATTCATTTCGGACAAAACGTTGCTACCATCGGCTCAGCATTCCACTACACACTCTCTGACGGCACCATAGGGTATGGTATTCCAAGCGTATTACCTGAATTTGTGTTACCTTGGAATCTCCCGAATGCAGAGGGGAATCGGATAGATTGGAACTTAACCACCATTCAAGCCTTATTACCGGCCGCCTTTTCAATGGCAATGCTCGGGGCTATCGAATCGTTATTATGTGCGGTAGTGTGCGATAATATGACAGATACCAAGCACCACTCTAACAACGAACTATTAGCCCAAGGCTTAGGTAATATTGCCTCACCATTTTTAGGAGGGATTACCGCAACAGCTGCGATTGCTCGTTCAGCAGCGAATGTACGTTCGGGTGCTGTTTCCCCTATTTCTAGTGTCGTTCACGCATTACTCGTGCTTTTTGCATTACTCTTTTTTGCCAAAGCACTCTCTTATTTACCTCTTTCTTCAATGGCAGCGTTATTGCTTGTTGTTGCTTGGAATATGGCAGATCTGCTGCAAATCATTCAATTAACTCGCCGTTCAGGTAAAAATGAGATTGCCGTATTACTCACTTGCATTACCTTAACCATATTATTTGATATGGTCATTGCCATCACTGTGGGCGTATTACTGGCAAGCCTACTTTTTATTCGAACTATTGCGGAAATGACAAAATCTTTTGAAATGGCTCACCCAAGTGATTTAGATGATGTATTAGTTTATCGTATTAGCGGCCCTCTGTTCTTTGCTGCGGCAGATAATCTATTTGCCGATTTACACGAGAAAACGGTTCATACTGATCACGAAATCAAGCATATTATTTTACAATGTGATGCAGTAACAGTATTGGATACAGGGGGCATTCACGCCTTAACCCGTTTTGTACAACATATGTTGCCACATCAAAATCTGCATCTTTGCAACGTACAATTTCAACCGATGCGAATGTTGGTTCGCTCACAAAAAACAGTAAATGAAATTCAACAAATTCATTTTAGTAGCGATTTAGACTCTGCTTTTGAGAAAATTAGAACTGAATTACGGTAGGGCTAAATAAAAACAAGCGGTCATATTTCCTTAATTTAGGGGATAATGGACAAATTTTTAACCGATTTTGACCGCTTGTTATTTGGTTTGGGGCTGTCCTAGATAACTAACCTAAACCCCCTTTAACCAATTGTTTTAAAAGGAATATTTGAGATTTTAAGTCACTGTGATTAAAACGCCATTCGCATTCTTTCAAATATAGCTCAAAATG